>CAZAIL010000189.1:0-3338 GCA_964485155.1 uncultured Flavobacterium sp. | reverse complement strand
TATTTTGATGCTTATAAGATGTCTATTGAAGACTATTCTTCAGAAATGATTTATCAAGATGACAGCGGACTCAGTTTTTCTGGAATGTCTAATGATGAGAATTATTTTGCTTTGACCAAATCGTTGAATACTAATGACAGTGACTTATCTCTTTACAACGTAAAGACTAGAGAAATGATTAAGGTCAATGATAAGCAAAGTGCAAATTCAGCTCAAGATTTTTCTAAAGACAATTCCACATTCTATTATACATCTGATAATGGTGCAGAATTCTCATATTTAATGTCATATGATTTAGCAACTAAAGAAAAGAAAAAAGTTATTGAAAAATCATGGGATATTGTGGGAAGTGGCTTTACTTCCGAAGGAAATTATATGGTAGTTTATGTTAATGAAGATGGAAAAAATGCTATAGAAGTATTAGACACTAAAACTATGTCACCAATTGAGCTACCAAATTTTGGTGACAAAAGCATCACAAGTGTAAGCTTTAGCGATGACGAAAAATGGATGCGTATGTATGTTGGCGGATCAAATTCACCTTCAGATTTATACACCTATAATTTTGAAACTAAAACCCAATACAAGCTTACCAATGTTCTTAATAGATCTATTGATGCTCAAGATTTAGTAACTGCAAAAGTGGTTCGTTTTAAGTCTTTTGATGGTACAGAGATTCCTGCCATATATTATTTGCCTCATCAAGCATCCAGCGAAAACAAAGTACCAGCAATGATATGGGTACATGGTGGTCCTGGAGGACAAACCCGTCAAAGATTTAGTTCTTTAATTCAGTATATGGTTAATCATGGTTATGCGGTTTTAGCAGTTAATAATCGCGGTAGTAGTGGTTACGGAAAAACCTTTTTTCAAATGGATGACTTAAACCATGGAGAGAAAGATTTACAAGATTGCGTTGAAGGTAAAAATTGGTTAGCGATGCAAACTGAAATTGATGGAGATAAAATAGGAATTATTGGCGGATCTTATGGAGGTTATATGACGATGGCAGCATTAACATATACTCCAGAAGAATTTGATGTAGGTGTTAATTTATTTGGGGTAACTAATTGGATGCGTACTTTAAAAAGTATACCACCTTATTGGGAATCGTTTAGAGAGTCTTTGTACTTAGAATTAGGCGATCCATATTCTGCAGATTCTGTTCGTTTAAAACGAATTTCACCTTTATTTCATACAGAAAAAGTAACTAAACCTTTAATTGTTTTACAAGGTTCAAAAGATCCAAGAGTTTTACAAGTAGAGAGTGATGAGATTGTAGCTGGTGTTAAAAAAAATGGTGTTCCTGTAGAATATGTATTATTTGAAGACGAAGGTCACGGTTTCGTAAAAAAAGAAAATCAGATAGAATCGTATAGCAGGATTCTTAAGTTTTTAGATAAATATCTTAAAAAAGAGAATGCGCCTATTGATGGTGCAACGGAAATTACTAAAATTAAAAGTATAAAATAATAATCGATTTTAAAAACACTACCCCGTTTTAGAAAATTAAAGAATAACTATTTTCTTTCAATAGATTCATATAATAACTTTTCCCATCCAGGTGTTTTATATTTTTCATCATCTACTATTTTTTTTACATCCTCTAGTAAAAGTTTAGAATCATAAATAATACCATCTTTTATCGTTTTCTCTATACCTCCCACTCTTACAACTTTATTATTTTCATCGAGCTTAATATCACCTGTTGCATACAAGTATTTCAAGTTTTTAAGTGGATTTTCATCCATCAGGATCAAATCAGCAAGTTTTCCAACTTCAATTGTACCAATTTCATTTTCCATCCCTACAGCCTGAGCAGCATTAAGAGTTGCAGATCGAATAATCTCTAAAGGATGAAAACCTGCTTCTCTGAGGAGTTCTAACTCTTGAATATAACCAAAACCATATAGATTATACATATATCCAGAGTCGGCACCGGCTGTAACTCTTCCGCCTCTATTTTTGTATTCATTAATAAAAGTCATCCATAGCTTATAATTATCTTTCCATTCGGTTTCCATTTCAGAACCCCAATCATAATAAGCAGCTGCATGAGATTCTCTCGATGGTAAGAAAAACTTCAAAAGTTGTGGACGAGTATAATTTTTATGCCATGGAAGACTACTTGCTCTTTGAACATCTCTAAATACACTGTATGGTACAAATGTTACGTCAATAGTGAAGTCTAGTGAAATTAACTCATCCATAACATAATTCCATTTTTTTGAGTATGGTTTCGCTGCTTGTTTCCAAAGCTTTCCTGCCTCCTCAAATCTATTTCCTTCATTCATGTAGTTATATTCAAGAGGATAATTTTGTATTGTTTTATCTTCAAACATTGCCTCAGGTAAACCATACCAATGTTCCATAGTAGTCAATCCATTCCTTGCTGTTTGAAGAACATTCATTTGAGCAACGTCCATTTGTGCATGATGACATGCAGATCTTAATCCTAATTTTTTATTCTCTATAAGTGCTGCTTTAAAAATATCTGGAGGTGCTCCAAAAAATTTAATCCCGTCTGCTCCTCTTTCAGCATTTTTTCTAACCCAATCAATGGCTTCCTGAGGTGAATTAATACCATTTTCTGATCCCTGCCCAAAACCCGTATAGGCTAAAATTCTGGGAGCAGTTATAATATTTTTTTTGCTTTTTTCTTTCTGGTCAAGGACCCAATCTAATCCTTGTCCACATGAAGGGTCTCTAATAGTAGTTATACCATGAGCCATCCATAATTTAAAAACATATTCAGCTCTACCAGATTTTTGAGATGATATGTGTCCATGCATATCTATAAAACCAGGTAAAATAAATTTACCTTCAGCTTTAATTTCAACACCCCCTTTATTTAATTTTGGTCTTCTATTTTCTTTTATTTCTATTCCTGGATAACCAACATTTACAATTTTTTTAATTAGGTTTTTTTCGATTACTATATCAACTGGTCCAGTCGGTGGAGAGCCGTTTCCTTTAATTAATGTTGCACCTCTTATAATAAGTTGATTGTATGGACCTTCTCCTCTATATCTTTCAGGAGCTCTATCTATTTGGGATAAAACATCGTTACTTGATAGTATGATTAGGAAAATAAAGATTGTTTTTTTCATCCTTAACGTTTTTCAAATTTGTCATAAGATAAGGATTTTTCTAATCTAATAATGAATAATCAACTTCAGAATATTTATCAATAGAATTTGATTGATTGAAGAAAATAGACGAATTATCATAGTTAAATCCCTATAAAATCTTTATTGAGTGCTTTATTGAAACAGTTTCACATATTCCCTAAACAAATACCCCCCAAACTATCTATTAATAAAAGTATTTAGGTCAAA
>CAZAIL010000188.1:0-3341 GCA_964485155.1 uncultured Flavobacterium sp. | reverse complement strand
ACCAATTCTAAAGGTTCGCTAATGATCACCGTGTCTTGTTTGCTACAACCGTTGCTGTCTAGGGCGACCAAATAGTATATGCTAGCAGGTGCTCCTGTTAAACTTATTGAATCGCTAGACCATGTTCCAGTGCTGTCTGACCATGAATAAGAGTAACCACCAACGCCTCCAGTGAATGAATAGTCGGCAAATCCATCGCTGCCATTGTTACACAAGACATCTGATTGTAGTATTTGAGTGAGATCCAATTGTGTTGGTTCTGAAACAAATACGCTATCAACAGTTTGACAACTGAAGCTATCGGTAACAGCTACGGTATACCAACCTGTGGCTACATTTTCAACCGTCGCACTATCCGATCCATTGGACCACAAGTATGTCAACCCACCGCTTGAAACAGAAGGTGTTGTTGAGCTAGTAGAACAACTAGGCGTGAAAAGTGCCATTTGGGTTCCTAACACGGTATTTGATGAAGGAGATGTTGTACCGGCATAAGTAGCAATTGTAGTTCCACCAGAAATAACGCTTAATCCCATTTCATAAGCGTAATTCCCCAACTGCGAAACTTCAATTGAATAGCTTGATCCACTCCCTAGCATAAGTGTGTCTGTGTAAGAGTATCCAGTGGTAAAGTCGTCACCAAGAGTATCGATAACGGCACCGCTTGAGTTTTTAACGATTACTTGCCCCCCGTTCCAACCGTCACCGTAAGCATCGGTTAATTGAACGATCACTGGACATGTTGTCCCGGTTTGTTGGACTGAACCAGATGCCATAACACTCAATTGCCCTGTACTATCTCCATAACATAACGCTGGGTTTTGAGAGAGGATAATACTTGGATTTACTCGTTTCACTAGTTCAACTAATGAAGACGATGATCTACAGCCGATAGAATCCGTAATGAGCACGTAGTAATCAGTTGTTCCAAATAGTAATGAATCAACTAATAACTCATACGTAGTGTCTACTTGAGAGAATTGATTTGTATTAGTCGCCGTAGACCTAGAGAACCAATCGTAATCATGGTAGCCATTTACAGCGGTAATTGTTAATGAATCAAATTCCGTAGCACAGTACTGTGTTGTATCGCTAAGTACTAGAGTATTATCCGGAGCTGGATTCACCGTTACGAATACGCTGTCTGAGGAAACTGAACAGTTTTTCTCATCCGTTACGGAAACACTATACCAACCAGTAGTGGTTAAATAAATGCTTGATGTTGTATCACCATTGCTCCATGCATAAGTGAACTGAGTTGTACCGTTAGTAACTGCATTTGCAACAAGACTATCGCCCTCACAAACCGTTTCAGGTGTGATTCTTCCCGAAATATTACTCAGGTTAGCTACAGAATCAGAGATAGAAATATTATCTAATCCCATTTCAGATCTTGGACCACCTACACCGGCAGTTCCTTTCCAACGCATTTGAATGGTCTTATTAACATACGAACTCAGTTGAACCGTTTTCTCAACCCATCCATAGGCTGTATCAGTTCCTGAATTTTGCCACAGAGTTGTCCAGTTATTGTCATCAGCTGCTTTAACCTCTAGGGCTAATGTTCCCATTTGATCTGAAGTACTAGCCGAATCAGCATATACATCTACCATATGGTATTCGAAGCTTAACTCCGGTGATGCCATTCCTAACAAATTGATACAACCCAATTGTAGGTAACCAACTTTGTTTTGATCCGTTAATGATGCCGGGTCAAACTGATAGAATCCACCAAAGTAACTGTTGTCAGCATCAAAAGTAGGGCCTGTATAATCTACTAGGCTATCCCAACCTTGCTGATACTCCCATGTTAAGAATTCGTTACTATAGGTAGACCATTCACTTGAATTAAGATCACTCAATGTATCAACAGAACTATAATACGGAAGTATCAATGTAGTGTCACATGTAGAGTTATCTGCAACTAGTGATCCATCTGTCGACGTTAGTACCTTTCCGTTAAGCTCAATAAGAACATCTGGTGGAATATTGATACTCACGTTTACAGTATCTACACCTTGACAACCTGCAGGACTCGTAGCATATACATAGTAATCACCTGATTCCGTGAAGAACGCCGTGGTGTCTATAACTCCGTTGCTCCATTGATAAATGTTAGTAGACTCGACCGTATCAACCGATGTCGTTAAAGTATCACCAATACAACCAAGCAACGAAATATCAGATAGCGTTACTATTGGTGTAACATCTAGAAGAACCTGAACCGTATCGCTGTACATGATACAAGAAGATGTGGCATCCACAGTTTTCAAGACTACCTGATTAGGCGTGCTCAAGCTGTATCTCAATTGAGTACTCTGAGATGTTCCGTTGATTAACCATGAATAGGTATCATAGTCATCCGTAGTGTTTAGCATTGTGAAATCACACACCCTAAGTGTATCGGTTGCTTGCACCTTGTCGATACCAAACTTAATATTTGGACGCCAAGATTGAACATTAGCAAACGTCTGGTTCGCGACACTTGAAGAATAGCTTGTCGCCACCGCAGAACTATTGTAGCTCGTTGAATGCCCAACTAAATAGGTATTCGTAGCGTTCGGGAAAGCAACATTCGAGTATTCTACTTGAACTAAAAGGTTTTTCGTGCCATCCCAAACAAAGTCTTGATCAAACTCGTGAGTGTTCCATCCTTCACCTGGTGTGAGGATATTAAATCCATATACCTGAGTAAATCCAGTCTCAAAAGTTGAAGACACCTGATTAGCAGTCGTGTTCTTCAACTTAATCTTAAAGCCTTGAATTGGACTGCTTGAAGTTTGACCTACTTCAAATCCTAATGAATTAATAGCCGTTTGATCTGTTAGTCCCTCTGCGATCAATTCACTAGCTGGAATAATAAACTGCATTTTCGCATATCGATCACCAGCTCCATATGGTTTTGGCTCAGAATTAAATCCAGTAGACTCATTAGATCCTTCTATGTAAGAAGTAACCTGCTGATAACTACCACCAATATTTGAATTGACGTTTGATGCATATACTGCTGGACGCTGAACATAGAATACCTCTGCTGTATCAGTATTAGAACAACCGAAGCTGTCGATAACCGTTACATAGAAGCCTTCTTCATAAGAAGCAGCTAAGGTTTGCGTAGACCAAGCATTAAGCTGGTCGACAGTTGTCCATGAATAACTTACGAAACCAGCACCTGCGTCTAGTGTAACTATATCACCCACACAAGCTCTTACCTGAGGGTTGGTTGTCTGCGTTATAGTAGCTCCTTTATTGAGATTTCCAGTAATAGAAACAATTGGAGTTGAATGAAGCGTGTTAATTGTAACAGAATCTTCGATAAAACAGTTGTCACCATCTCTTAC
>CAZAIL010000187.1:0-3360 GCA_964485155.1 uncultured Flavobacterium sp. | reverse complement strand
TCAGAAACTGTAGCTCTTTGGGAAATGATGAATAGCTGGGTGTATGAAGGCTTTAAAATTACCTACAAAAATTTAGGGGTAGATTTTGATACATTGTATTACGAGAGCAATACTTATTTGCTAGGAAAAGATGTTATTGAAGACGGAATTACCCGAGGTGTGTTCCTTAAAAAAGAAGATGATTCTGTCTGGTGTGATTTAACAGATGAAGGGCTGGATGAAAAGCTAGTATTACGTTCTGATGGAACTGCTGTTTATATGACCCAAGATATTGGAACAGCTATACAACGTGTGAAAGATCATTCAGATATTAATGGTATGGTGTATACTGTGGGTAATGAGCAAGATTATCATTTTAAAGTATTATTTTTAATTTTAAAAAAATTAGGTTTTTCTT
Organism: uncultured Flavobacterium sp.; assembly: GCA_964485155.1. GTDB lineage: Bacteria > Bacteroidota > Bacteroidia > Flavobacteriales > Flavobacteriaceae > Polaribacter. The sequence goes on along the minus strand of CAZAIL010000187.1, from coordinate 2,963 downwards.
GGGCTGCACAATTATATCATTTAAGTTATGGAATGGTAGATTTACCTTCCGGTAAAATGAAATCTAGAGAAGGTACAGTAGTAGATGCAGATGAGTTAATGCTTGAAATGACTGAAACTGCCAAAAGTATCTCCCAAGAATTAGGTAAGCTAGAAGGCTATTCTGAAGAAGAAAAATCGGCATTATATAAAACCATTGGTATGGGTGCTCTAAAATATTTTATTCTAAAAGTAGATCCAAAAAAACGAATTTTATTTGATCCAAAAGCGTCTGTAGACTTTCAAGGAAATACAGGTCCTTTTATACAATACACCTACGCAAGAATACAATCAATATTGCGAAAAGCTACCTTTGATTACAGTCAAGAAGTAAGTATCTCTGGTATGTCTCTTCATATTAAAGAAAAGGAATTGATCAAACAATTAGAATTGTATCCAGATACAATTCAACAGGCTGCAAAAAATTACTCACCTGCACTTATTGCGAACTATACCTATGATTTGGTAAAGGAATTTAATTCATTTTATCAAAATGTTTCTATTTTAGGTGAAACAGATGAATTAAAAAAAATAGTAAGAGTTCAATTGGCAAATAAAGTAGCGAATGTTATTAAATCTGCATTTAGCTTATTAGGAATTCAGGTTCCAAACAGAATGTAAAGCACACAACAATAACTGTAGTAAATATAGCTATTGTTACTAATATATCAATAAAAATTAGAATTTATGAAATATGATATCATCATAGTTGGTAGTGGTCCTGGAGGATATGTTACTGCCATTAGAGCGTCTCAATTAGGTTTTAAAACAGCAATCGTAGAAAAAGAAAGTCTGGGTGGTGTTTGTTTAAACTGGGGATGTATTCCTACCAAAGCATTGTTAAAAAGTGCACAAGTATATGACTATTTAAAACATGTTGATCAATATGGTTTAAAAGCTGAGTCTATTGATAAAGATTTTACTGCTGTAGTTACTAGAAGTAGAAATATTGCGAACGGAATGAGTAAAGGGGTTCAGTTCTTAATGAAAAAAAATAAAATTGATATCATAGATGGTTTTGGAAAGGTGAAAACCGGAAAAAAAGTAGCTGTTACTTCTACTGATGGAAACGTAACCGATTATAGTGCTGACCATATCATTATTGCAACAGGGGCGCGATCTAGAGAATTACCAAATTTACCACAAGACGGAGAAAAAGTAATTGGTTACAGAAAAGCGATGACGCTAGCCTCTCAACCTTCCTCTATGATTGTTGTTGGTTCTGGTGCTATTGGAGTAGAGTTTGCTCACTTCTATAACGCTATGGGAACAGAGGTTACTATTGTAGAGTATTTACCAAATTTAGTTCCTTTAGAAGATAAAGATGTATCAAAACAGTTTGAGCGTTCTTTCAAAAAAGCAGGAATTAATGTAATAACAAATGCTTCAGTAGAATCTGTAGATATCTCAGGTAAAGGTGTAAAAGCTACTGTAAAAACTAAAAAAAGAGAACAAATATTAGAAGCAGATATTGTGCTTTCTGCGGTTGGTATTAAAACAAATATTGAGAATATTGGACTAGAAGATGTTGGAATTATAACAGATAGAGACAAGATATTGGTCAATGACTGGTATCAAACCAACATTCCTGGATACTATGCTATTGGTGATGTTGTTCCGGGTCCTGCATTAGCGCATGTTGCCTCCGCCGAAGGAATTACCTGTGTTGAAAAAATAGCAGGATTACATTCAGAAGCCATTGATTATGGAAACATTCCTGGTTGTACCTATGCAAGTCCAGAAATTGCTTCTGTAGGACTTACAGAAGATCAAGCTAAAGAACAAGGATACGAAATAAAAGTTGGCAAATTTCCATTCTCTGCCTCAGGAAAAGCAACAGCAGCAGGTACACCAGATGGATTTGTTAAAGTAATTTTCGATGCAAAATATGGAGAATGGTTAGGATGCCATATGATTGGTGCAGGCGTTACAGATATGATTGCTGAAGCAGTATTAGGAAGAAAATTAGAAACTACCGGACATGAAGTTTTGAAAACAATTCATCCTCACCCAACTATGAGCGAGGCCGTTATGGAGGCTGTAGCTGATGCATATGATGAAGTGATACATTTATAAAATCATAAAAAACCGAAATTAATCCTTCGGTTTTTTTTGTGGCATGATAATTGGCTATTATTTATAGGTAATATAAATCAAAAACTTAATAGTATATTTTGTAGGGGATTTATTGTATCGAAAAAGAAAATATTGCCCCTAAACCAAAGTTGCTAGCTTTGGTTTTTGTATTTGTAAAAATGCCACTTCAAACACTTATTAAAAAACAATTAAATGAATTCTCAATTCAATAAGAATGTTATTTTTGTTTTAAATACACTTAGATGATTCGTATTATAAATTTTAAAGCATTCTTTAAAGAAATTCTGAAAGCATTTGTTAAGCTTAGCATTGCTGGTTTTCTAATTGGATTCTTAAAACAGTATGATTTAATCATTGCTCTACTGTTATTTTTAAAATTCCTACATGTTCTTTATAAAAATTTACTGAGTTCTAAACCAAAAAACTGGATATTACTTTTAGGAATGCTCTTGACAGGTATTGGGGGAATACTAGGAGAATATTGGGGTGTAAGCAATCGCTATTGGGAATATCATGAAGTTTCAAGAGTGCTCCCTTTATGGCTTCCCTTTGCCTGGATGTTGGCTTTTTATTTCTTGTATAGAATAGAATCTGGAATTATTCCTCACCTGAAAAATAAAAAAATAAAAAACAAACTTATTATTGCTTTTTGGTTGTCATTAATTATACCTGCTTTTGGTGAAGTGATAACTATTAATATGGGTGTTTGGACGTATTACTGGCCTTATCAAATATTTGGGGTTCCTTTGTATGCATTGATCTGCTTAGTTTTTGTGCACATGCTAGTATACGGAATATTATCTTTTATTTGTAAAAAATATAAGATCA
>CAZAIL010000186.1:0-3446 GCA_964485155.1 uncultured Flavobacterium sp. | reverse complement strand
TGGAGAAGAACAATTATTTTACTGCAATCAAAGAGGTATTGATACTGAAAAAGCAATTGCTTTAATCGTAAACGGTTTCAGTAAAGAAGTGCTAAACAAACTTCCTATGGAGTTTGCTGTTGAAGCACAGAAGTTATTAGAGATTAGCCTTGAGGGTTCTGTTGGATAAGTATAAATAACGCTTAAGGTTAAAACCATAGGCACATAGTGTAAAGAAATGTTAAAAATAGAAAATTTACAAGCAAGCATAGACGATAAGTCAATCTTAAAAGGATTGAATTTAGAGGTAAATGCAGGTGAAGTCCATGCAATTATGGGACCGAATGGAGCTGGAAAAAGTACGCTAGCGAATATCATTGCAGGAAAAGAAGAATATGAAGTAAGTCAAGGGATCATTGAGTTAAATGGTGAAGATATTAGCGAGTTAGCCCCTGAAGAAAGAGCACACAACGGAGTCTTTTTATCGTTTCAATATCCAGTTGAAATCCCTGGAGTTTCTGTAACTAACTTTATTAAAACTGCCATCAACGAAAACCGTAAAGCGAAAGGCTTAGAAGACATGCCTGCAAAAGACATGTTAAAGATGATTCGTGAGAAATCTGAGCTCCTAGAAATTGATCGTAAATTCTTATCTCGTTCTTTGAACGAAGGGTTTTCTGGAGGAGAGAAAAAACGTAACGAAATTTTTCAAATGGCTATGTTAGAGCCTAAACTAGCCATCTTAGATGAAACAGATTCTGGTTTAGATATTGATGCTTTGCGCATTGTTGCAAATGGAGTTAATAAATTAAAATCAAAAGACAATGCTGTGATAGTAATTACACACTACCAACGATTGTTAGAATATATTGTTCCAGATTTTGTTCATGTGTTACATGATGGTAAAATAGTTAAAACCGGAGATGCTTCTTTAGCGCTAGAATTAGAAGCTAGAGGGTATGATTGGATCAAGGAAGAAATGATATCATAAACCATTAATATGGATTTAAAAGAAAAAATAGTTTCCTCTTATGTCGCTTTTGAAGACGGCATAAATATCAACTCTGATATTCATGAGATTAGGACAGAGGCATTTCAAAACTTTGAAAAGCTAGGCTTTCCATCAAAAAAGCTAGAAGCATGGAAGTACACCTCTCTAAATACTGTCTTAAAAGAAGATTATAGTATTTTCCCAGACAATGAAAAAACCATCAATCTAGCTGATGTAAAACAGTATTTCATCCATGATATAGACACGTATAAAGTAGTCTTTATTGATGGAAAATACAGTTCTTTTTTATCAGAAACAACACATGATAGTATTGATGTTTGTTTAATGTCTTCGGCTTTAACCAAATCAAAATATAAGCCTGTCATAGAAAACTATTTCAATAATATAGCTAAACAAGACAATTTAACTTCATTAAATACTGCCTTTTCTAAAGAAGGTGCCTACATACATATTCCTAAGAATACTGAAGTTGAAAAACCCATTCAAATTATCAATTTTACGACTGGCTCTGAAACTGCGACTATGTTGCAGCCAAGAAACTTAATTGTAGTAGGTCAAAACGCACATGTTCAAATTATTGAGCGTCATCAAAGTTTAACCGAAAATGCTGTACTAACAAATGTTGTTACCGAGGTTTATGCAGACAGGCATGCTACTGTTGATTATTACAAAATACAAAATGATCACATTGCTGCTTCATTGGTAGACAATACCTATATAGAACAACAATCTAACAGTATTGTATCTGTCCATACTTTTTCTTTTGGTGGTAATATTACAAGAAACAATCTAAACTTCTATCAAAAAGGAGAACACATAGACTCTATATTAAAAGGAATTACCATTATTGAGGGCAAACAACATGTAGACCATCACACCTTGGTTCATCATATAGAGCCCAACTGTGAAAGTCATCAAGATTATAAAGGAATTTTTGATGAGCGTTCTACAGGTGTTTTTAATGGGAAAGTTATTGTTGAAAAAGAAGCTCAGAAAACCAATGCATATCAGAAAAACAATAATGTTTTAGTAAGCGATCGCTCTACTATAAACGCCAAGCCTCAATTAGAAATTTTTGCAGATGATGTAAAATGTTCTCATGGTTGTACCATTGGTCAATTAGATGAACAGGCTTTGTTTTATATGCAACAGCGTGGAATTCCAAAAAAAGAAGCAAGAGCTTTGTTAATGTATGCTTTTGCAAATACGGTACTTGAAAGCGTTAAAATTCCTGAAGTTAAGGAACGAATTACAAAATTAATTGCTACGAAATTAAATGTAAATATTGGTTTTAACATCTAAAACTAACTATAATAACAAAGACAAAACAGGCGATTATGCCTGTTTTTGTGTTTTAATATGGATTTAAATAATCCAATGCCAAAGTAGAGGGTTGTTCTTACTCCTTAAATAAAAAAAAATCAACCAAAAGAAACTCAGGTGTGTGATGTCCATCTAACATTACACAACTTATACATTTAATGACTTTCTTCCTAAAAATAAAGTCGGGGTCCTTTTTAATAAAAAAAATAAAAATCTTCTGCGCAGTTATAGCATCGTTTTATAAAGAGGCCACTCGTTCTAATAAAAACTTACACTAAATTAAAACTTCATTTATATAAGCATAGTAATCTCTGTTTAACTTAATCAGTATAAAAATTATGTGTTAATTTTTAATAATAATAAAACATGGAGTAAACAATCAACAATAATTAATTAGACACTGTTTTAAATTAAAAAACCTCTTCATTTGAAGAGGTTTTTTAGTTTAGTTATCTACTTATTAATTGTTTATAATTATTTTTTTAGTGGTTGACCCTTTGTTACCTCTAATAATTAAAATATAGGTAGCGTTTGCTAGACGTGAAACATCAATTATAGTTTCAAGTCCCGAAGAGCTTAGATCTACTCTCTGAACGGTTCTACCATTTAAATCATACATAATTGCTTCCTTAAGTTCTAAATATCTTGGATTACTTAAGTATACCTTATCAACTGCAGGATTAGGGTACAACACTAGTGATCCAAAGTCTGGCAGTTCATCAGAACTTGCAGTCAAATCTATTACAAATTCAGGAATCTCTAGAGAACCAACATTCCCTGCTGCATCAGTTACAGATACTGTTATTCCATTATAGATACCTGGTCCTAACTCGTTAAAAGTTATAACCTGATTTGTCCCTGTTGTTGCATCTGTAGTCGATGAGAATGCTAAACTACTACTAATAAATCCTACTTCACTAGTAGTAAACACATAACTAGGTGTCGTGTTATTAGACGGCGTTTCAATAGGTGTCACCTCTGTCAATACTGGAGCAGTTGTATCTACAACGTTTACTATTCTTGTTGCTGTAACTGTATTATTCGAAGCATCTGTCGCTGAATACGTAACTGTATAGATTCCTACTGTTGAAGTATCAACTGTACTTGTAGAAGTAACTGTCATAGCTCCGGA
>CAZAIL010000185.1:0-3460 GCA_964485155.1 uncultured Flavobacterium sp. | reverse complement strand
TGAGTGATGTTCAATATTGAAATAATGAAAATGGTCACTTTCATGTAAGAAAGGGTTTCCTTTCGGTATAGGATCTGCTTTTGCAAATGCACTAAATACTGTATAAATAAATATACCTAGAAAGAAAAATGTTGCTCCAATTTCTGGAATTCCAAAACTCCAACTTCCTCCAACAGTTCCTGGCATAATCATAATAAATAAATCTATATAATGCCCTGCTAAGATGACAATACCTCCTATCACAACAAACCAAGGTCTGCTTTTAAAATCGCTATTGATTAATAATAATATTGGGAATACAAAGTTCATGACTAACATTGATAAAAACAATGTTTTATACTCTGTAAATCTCAATACAAAGTACGTAGTTTCTTCTGGAATATCTGCATACCATATTAGCATAAACTGAGCAAACCATAGGTAGGTCCAGAATACTGAAAAACCAAACATAAATTTTGCTAAATCATGAATATGACTATCATTTACCTTTGGTAAATATCCTTTAGAACGAAGATAGATGGTTACAAAAGCAATTACAGTAATAGCACTAACTAATAAAGTAGCTAACACATACCATCCAAACAATGTAGAGAACCAATGAGGATCTAATCCCATAATCCAATCCCATACTGACATAGATTCTGTGATCATAAATAAAAACAAGAAAACCACAGACATGTTATAGTTTTTCTTGTAGAGTTTATAGCCATCATTAATGGTATCTTCTTTTATTGAGTTTCTTCTGATAAGCATTCTATATGCATTCCAAACTAATAGATAAAATACACTTCTAATAACCCACCATGGCACATTTAACCAGCCTCTTTTACCATATACAATAGGATCAAAGTTCTCGCTCGTTTTGTCAAAAACACCTTCACCCATCCAAGTAAATAGATGGTTAGAATGCATCGCTGTTAAAACTATAAATACAAGCATAATAATGGATGTAGGAACTAGATTTGCCGAGATAGCTTCCATAACTCTAAAAAGTACAATAGACCATCCTGCTTGAGCAACTCTTTGAATTGCATAAAATACTAATACTAATAATGATATTCCTAAAAAGAAAAGCAATGCTACATATACTGCAGACCAAGGTCTGTTTTGTAATTGATGAAAAACATGTTCTGCATGTGAAGTATCATGATCTTCTCCGTGAGCAGCTTCATCTGCATGTGCATCTGTTGCGTTTGTATCTAAAGATACTTCATTATGATCTTTAACATGAGCGTCAGCTGTTTCATGTACTTCTGAAGCTTCATGTGACTCTTTAGTTGCATGAGCTCCTGCAGAATGTTCTTCTTTTGAGGTTGATTCATGCGAGGTTTCACCTCCATGACCATCTCCATGATCATCGCTTGACACCATTTCCATAGCTTCTTCTACTGTGGACGGAGCATTGTAAAAACCAATACCAATACCCAACACCCCTAAAATAATTAGAGCTATTGAGAACATTTTTAATTTACCTGAGAATTGATACATATCTTTCGTATTCTTCTTTTGTATTTATTTCAATAAATCGTTACGTAGCTTTCCAACATATTGTACTATTTGCCAACGTTCTTTATTTGTTATTTGTGATGCATGAGAGCCCATTAGGTTTTTACCATGCACAATAACATGATAAATACTTCCCTCTGTTATATCTCTATCTTTGTAACTTGGAATACCAATGAATTTTTCGGCTTGAGATAAATATCCATTCCCATCTCCTTTTTTACCGTGACATGAAACACAATAGATAGAGTACATCTTTTTTCCTTTCTCTAGAGATATTTCGTCTTGAACTAATGGAGATTTAAAATCAGATTTAGCTTTTTCATAATCTGCATTTGTATTGGCGTATTCATAAGGAACCTTTCCTCTAGCTATGGAACCCTTTACTGGTTTTAGATTAGAAGAAACTCCGGTATTTCCTTTCTCTGCATCTGCTTCGTAAGGAACCGCAACATACATGTCTGGCATGTATTGATATTGTCTTTCTCTTTTATCTGAACAAGAAACAATTGTTGCTAAGACAAGAAGTGCGATATTAAATTTGATATACTTTCTCATGTATTAGTGCTTATCTACTACGTTAATTTCTACAGCTCCGGTTTCGTTTAATAATGCTGTTAATTCTTCTTCATTATCATGAAGTTCAATTTCCATTAAAAAATGATCATCTGTTGTTCTCGGATCTGGGTTTTCTGCTTTTTTAAATGGCCATATTCTACTTCTCATATAAAATGTTATCACCATTAAATGCGCGGCAAAAAAGACCGTCAATTCAAACATAATTGGAACAAATGCTGGCATATTTTCTGCCCAACTAAAACTTGGCTTTCCACCAATGTCTTGTGGCCAATCTGCAATCATTGTATAATAGGTTAACCAAATGGACATACCCAATCCAATAACCCCATAGATAAAAGCAGTAATGGCTATTTTTGTAGGAGCCAATCCCATGGCTTTGTCTAATCCGTGAACAGGAAAAGGACAAAATACTTCTTCGATATGATGATTAGCCGCTTTCACTTTCTTGACAGCGTCTAGTACAACTTCATCATCATTGTAAAATGCGTGAATTACTTTACTACTACTCATGATTGTCGTCTCTTAATTTTTTATAACTCTCACCTGAAGATTTCAAAATTGTTTTTACCTCTGCTTGTGCAATAACAGGGAATGTTCTTGCATACAACAAAAATAAAACAAAAAAGAATCCAATGGTTCCTATAAATATTCCTACATCAACAAATGTGGGCTCAAAGCGCCACCATGTAGATGGTAAATGTCCTTTACTTAAAACAATGGCAATAATATCAAAACGTTCAAACCACATACCAATATTAATGGCAATAGAGATTAAGAATGAAATAATGAAACTTCTTCTAAATTTCTTAATCCATAATAATTGTGGAGTAATGATATTAAAAGTAATTAACGACCAAAATGCCCATGCATAAGGTCCAGTTGCTGCCCCAATAGACAAGTAGGTGTAATCCTCATATTGAGAACCAGTATACCAAGCAATAAAGAATTCCGTTGCATAGGCTACGGCGACAATTCCACCTGTTAAAATGATTACAATATTCATATACTCTACATGTAAACGAGTAATATATGCTTCTAGATTGGTTACTTTACGCATTATTCCTAATAAGGTTTGTACCATGGCAAAACCTGAGAATATCGCTCCTGCTACAAAATAGGGAGGAAAAATTGTTGAGTGCCAACCAGGATTAATTGATGTTGCGAAATCCATTGATACAATTGTATGCACAGAAAGTACTAATGGGGTTGCCAATCCAGCTAAAACCAATGATACTTCTTCAAAACGTTGCCAATCTTTAGCTCTACCTGACCATCCGAAAGATAATAAAGAATATATTTTCTTTTGAAACGGTTTTACAGCTCTATCACGAATCATAGCAAAATCTGGTAACAATCCTGTCCACCAGAAAACTAATGA
>CAZAIL010000184.1:0-3500 GCA_964485155.1 uncultured Flavobacterium sp. | reverse complement strand
ATCGAAATTTTCAAGCAATTTTACCTTTAAGAGGAAAAATTTTAAATGTTGAAAAAGCCATGCAACACAAGGTTTTTGAAAATGAGGAAATAAAAAATATGTTTACCGCACTAGGAGTTAGTATTGGAACAGAAGAAGACCCTAGAGCTTTAAACTTATCTAAATTAAGATACCACAAAGTAGTTATTATGTGTGATGCCGATGTAGATGGATCTCACATTGCCACCTTAATATTAACCTTCTTCTTCAGATACATGAAAGAAATGGTTGAACAAGGGTATATCTATATTGCCACACCTCCTTTATACTTAGTTAAGAAAGGACAAAAAAGAGAATATGCTTGGGATGACAATCAACGAGATTTGATTGCACAAAAATTAGGAGGCTCCGTTAATATACAACGTTATAAAGGTCTTGGAGAAATGAATGCAGATCAGTTGTGGGATACTACCATGAATCCAGAGTTTAGAACTTTACGTCAGATTGTTATTGAAAGCATGACAGAAGCTGACAGAGTTTTCTCTATGTTGATGGGAGACGAAGTACCGCCAAGAAGAGAGTTTATAGAGAAAAATGCAAAGTATGCAAATATTGATGCATAAAAGCTAGTATATAGAGGTTGTTAAAAAATACTTTTTAGACGACCTCTATTAATTCAATAAGCTCTTTTAGTATCATTATTTTGTGCTATCTGTACAAAAACAATTAAAAACAATTAAAAACAAAAAATATGAAAATTACAGTTGTAGGAGCAGGTGCAGTAGGTGCTAGTTGCGCAGAATATATTGCTATCAAAAACTTTGCTTCTGAGGTTGTATTGCTAGACATTAAGGAAGGATATGCAGAAGGAAAAGCAATGGACTTAATGCAAACAGCTTCTTTAAATGGTTTTGATACAAAAATTACTGGAACTACTAATAATTATTCAAAAACTGCAGATTCAGATATTTGTGTGATCACCTCTGGTATTCCAAGAAAACCAGGAATGACAAGAGAAGAATTAATTGGAATTAATGCTGGGATCGTAAAAACAGTTTCTTCTAACTTAATAGAACATTCTCCAAATACCATCATTATTGTTGTTTCTAATCCTATGGATACCATGACCTATTTAGTTCATAAAACTACAGGATTGCCAAGAAACAGAATTATTGGAATGGGTGGAGCCTTAGATTCTGCTCGTTTTAAATACAGGTTGGCAGAAGCTTTAGAGGCTCCTATTTCTGATGTTGACGGAATGGTTATTGGAGGTCACTCAGACAAAGGGATGGTTCCATTAACTAGATTAGCAACTCGTAATTCTGTGCCTGTTTCAGAATTTATTTCTGAAGAGAGATTAGCACAAGTATTACAAGACACCAAAGTTGGTGGCGCTACATTAACCGGTTTATTAGGAACTTCTGCATGGTATGCTCCTGGTGCAGCTGTTAGTGGACTAGTACAAGCAATTGCATGTGATCAACAAAAAATATTTCCATGCTCTACCTTATTAGAAGGTGAATATGGCTTAACTGATTTATGTATTGGTGTTCCTGTAATTTTAGGGAAAAATGGAATTGAAAAAATAGCAGAAATTCAATTGAGTGATGCTGAAAAAGCTCACATGCAAGCATCTGCAGAAGGTGTTTCTAAAACAAATGGATTGTTAGAATTATAAATTTAAAAATCAATAAAAAAACCAGCCAAATGGCTGGTTTTTTTATTTTAATTTAATCCTAAATCTTAGGATAAGCCAGAAATAACACCATTTTTATCAATAGTCATTCCTTCTGATGCTGGTGTTGCTGGTAAACCAGGCATTCGCATCATTTTTCCTAAAATTGGAATAATAAATTGTGCGCCAGCCGCTATTTCAATTTCTCTAACTGTAACTGTAAAACCCTCAGGCCTTCCTATTAACTGTTCATTGTCTGAAAAAGATTTTTGAGTTTTTGCCATACAAATAGCAAAATCATTAAATCCTAATCTATTAATTCTCCGTAAATTTAATTGCGCCTTTTTACTGTACTCAACAGCTGCAGCTCCATAAATTTCTTTGGCTATTATTTCAATTTTTTCTGTAACCGGGCTTTTCCAATCATACAAAGGCTTGTATTGAGTTGCTTTATTTTCTACAATATCTACAACAGCTTTTGCCAATTCTTTGGTGCCTTCTCCTCCTTTTGCCCATCCTTCAGACAAAACCGCATGAACCCCTAAACTTTTGCATTTTTTAATGACAAAATTCACCTCTTCTATTGTATCGGAAATAAAAGAATTGATAGCCACTACTGGTTCTATATTATACTTTCTAATGTTTTCTATATGTTTCTCTAAATTTTTAAAACCTTCTGTTACTGCTGCTAAATTCTGCGTATTGTACCCTTCTTTTTTAACACCTCCATGATGACGCAATGCTCTAATAGTGGCCACTAAAACAACACATTTTGGATTTAAATTTGCAAAAGCAGATTTTATATTTAAAAACTTTTCAGCACCTAAATCGGCACCAAAACCAGCCTCTGTTACCACGTAATTAGATAAAGTTAAGCCCATTTTAGTTGCAATAATTGTATTGGTTCCTTGCGCTATATTTGCAAAAGGACCTCCATGAATAATGGCTGGGTTTTCTTCTAAGGTTTGCACTAAGTTTGGCTTTATGGCATCTTTTAACAAAATAGCCATGGCATTTTCTGCTTTTAAATCGCGCGCAAAAATGGGTTCGTTCTTGTAAGTAAATCCTATAAATATATCACCTAACCGTTGCTTTAAATTATCAAAATCAGTAGCCATGCAAAGAATTGCCATTACTTCTGAAGCTGGTGTAATATTAAACCCATCTTGTCTGGGAACACCATTCGCAGTTCCACCCAAACCAATGGTAATATCCCTCAAAGCTCTATCATTCATATCTATCACGCGTTTCCAAAGAATGGTACGTGGGTCTATATTTAAATTGGCTACTTTGTTTTGAATATTATTGTCTATTAGAGCAGCTAACAGATTGTTTGCCTTTTCAACAGCGTTAAAATCTCCTGTAAAATGTAAATTAATATCCTCCATTGGAACAACCTGAGAATATCCTCCTCCTGCAGCACCTCCTTTAATTCCAAAAACTGGCCCTAGTGAAGGCTCTCTCAAAACAACCGTAGCCTGTTTTCCTATCTTATTTAATCCCTCGGTAAGGCCAATAGATATTGTTGTTTTACCCTCTCCTGCTGGAGTTGGTGTTAAGGCAGTTACTAAAATTAAATTATTGCTTGCTGCTTTGCCTTCATCTATGAGGTGCAATGGCAATTTTGCCTTGTACTTCCCGTACATCTCAATATCGTCTTCTTTTACCCCTAATTTTTTTGCAATAGTAATTACATGCGCCAACTTCTTGGCTTGTGCAATTTCTATGTCAGATAGATGACTCATAGTTTCATATATATTTTTATTGGTAGTTACTTATTGCTCTTAAAAAGCGAGTAAATATACATAATTTCATTAGGCTAATCTTATTGTAAATACTATATTTG
>CAZAIL010000183.1:0-3559 GCA_964485155.1 uncultured Flavobacterium sp. | reverse complement strand
CCAGCCAAAAACACCTTTTACAATGCCATTTTTAGTGTGAATATTTACAATTTTACTCGGTGCAATTTGATGATCTGAACCACCATTTCTGATGACATAAATTAAACCATTATCGGAAATATAATTTACATACCAAGAGATTTCATCTGCATGACCTTCAATCACAACTTTATATTTTGCATCAGGATTAATTACACCAACGGCAGAACCATAGGTATCTGTAATGAAAGTATCTACATAAGGTTTTAGATATTCCATCCAAATTTTCTGACTTTTCCATTCATATCCTGTGGGAGCTGCATTGTTTAGGTATTTTTCTAAAAATGCAATTGATTTTTTATTCAGTATCGATTCTTTTGCCATTATGTATGTATTAACTTTTTTATATTTTGATAAAGTGTAAAAATAAAACCATTTTTTATGATTTTCATGATAATAATCAGGAAAAAGTGTAACGAATTGTTTTATGTTTGGTCTTGTAAGAAGAATTGTAATACATAAAAATAAATAAAAACATGAAGTTAGTAATCAAAAATTTAACAAAAACCTACAAAAATGGTGTAAAAGCTATTGATAATTTAAGTATTGAAATTGGTACAGGGATGTTTGGTTTATTGGGCCCAAATGGGGCAGGGAAATCATCATTAATGAGAACAATAGCTACTTTACAAAGTCCTGATTCTGGTTCAATTATTTTTGGTGATATCGATGTTTTAAATGATAATATGTCTTTACGAAAAGTTTTAGGTTATTTGCCACAATCTTTTGGCGTGTATCCAAAAATGTCTGCGCAAGATTTACTTGATTATTTTGCGACTTTAAAAGGAATTTCAAATAAATTAGAAAGAAATGAAATTGTAAAAAAGGTTTTAGAAATAACAAATTTATATGACGTTAGACGTAAACATGTTGCCGGGTATTCTGGAGGAATGAAACAACGTTTTGGTATTGCTCAATTACTTTTAAACAGTCCTAAGTTAATTATTGTAGACGAACCTACTGCTGGATTAGATCCTGCTGAAAGACATCGATTTCTGAATGTTTTACGCGAAGTTGGAACAAATTGCACCGTTATTTTTTCTACTCATATTGTTGAAGATGTAAAGGAGTTGTGTAATGAAATGGCAATTTTAAACGGAGGTAGGATTTTAAAACATACAACTCCAATTGATGCTACTAAAGAAATTGAAGGAACTATTTGGCAGAAAACCATTGAAAGAGATCATTTAGATGAAAATGAAAAGTTATATCGTATTTTATCATCTAACTACAACCAAGACAATACATTAAATTTAAGAGTACACGCTATTGAAAAGCCTTCAGAAGATTTTATTGCTGTTGCTCCCCAATTGGATGACGTATATTTTATTGCTTTAAAACAAGATGAACCGCAACTTGTTTAAAATCAAATCAAAATAATTTTACGCGTATACTTTTAGACAAATCAATAAATACAGATTAACAGCATGTTTTTAACAATATTTCAACAAGAACTAAAATACTGGTTTAACAAACCAGCTTTTTATATTTATTTGACCATTTTTTTGGGCTTATCATTCTTTTTATCAGCTGCTACTGCTGGTTTTTTCGATTCAGTTACCGCAACAATAGGTTCTTCTAGAATTGTAAACTCTCCTTCAGGGGTAAATAATTTACTTAATGGATTGACTGTTTTTATTTTCTTTTTATTTCCTTCTATAATTGGAGTTTCTATATATAGGGACTATAAAAGTGAAATGCATACGATCTTATATTCGTATCCGTTTACAAAATCTAATTATCTTTTTGCTAAATTTTTTAGTGCAATTTTAGTCGTTTCTATCATCGTTTTATCTATTGCACTAGGCATGATCATTGGATTTCGATTTCCAGGAACAAATACAGATATTGTAGGTTCTTTTCAACTCATTACTTATGTAAAAGCCTATTTGATTTTTATTCTTCCAAATATTTTATTATTTGGAGCTATTGTTTTTGCAGTGGTTACTTTCTCTAGAAATATAGCAGCAGGTTTTATTACTGTAATCTTACTTTTATTTGTTCAAGGAGTTGTAGAAAGTCTACTTTCTGACCCCGAACAAAGATGGTTATTAGCTCTTTTAGACCCCTTTGGGTCTGGAGCAGTTAATTATTACACAAAATACTGGACGCCTTCAGAACAAAATGAATTGCACATTCCTATCAAAGAAATGATTGTATACAACCGTTTATTGTGGTTGGGAGTTTCAACTTTAATTTTTGGACTGGTTTATAAGTTTTTCACTTTTAGTCAAAACGCGATTTCTTTTTCGTTCAAAAAATCTAAAGGAGAGAGAATTACAAAAACAAATTTTAGTGGAATTACACGAATTACCTTACCAAAGATATCATATGATTTTTCGTTCATTCAAAATTTAAAAACAACTTGGAAATTATCAAATATAGATTTTAAATATATTGTTAAAAGCTGGGCTTTTGTCTCCATTGTGTTGGTAGGCTTGGTATTAATGATTGTTGGTTTGTCTGAAATAGGAGATATTTTTGGAACGCCTACACTGCCAGTTACTTGGAAAATGTTAGATATTGGAAGTATTTTTGCAGCTTCTATCAATATCTGTACCTTTTTATATGCTGGAATGTTGGTTCACAGAGCAAAAATTGCCAAAGTAAATCATATAATAGATGTAACTCCTGTTCCAAATTGGACCCTTTTATTTTCTAAGCTGATTGCATTGATAAAGATGCAATTACTATTATTAACCGTTATTATGGTTTCAGGAATCCTTTTTCAAATCTATAAAGGTTATTATAATTTTGAAATAGGGCATTATATAATAGATCTTTATTTCTTAGATTTTCTAAGTTATTTAATTTGGGCTTTGTTGGCTATTTTTATTCAAACTTTAATAGGGAATCCTTATCTAGGGTTGTTTGCTTTATTGGTTATTTCTATTGGAATGCCATTTTTATCATTGGCAGGGTTAGAACAATCGATTTTTAAATACAATCAAGGACCAGGGTTCAGCTATTCAGATATGAATGGTTATGGTATTTTAACCCAATTTTTAGTGTATAAAACCTATTGGATACTTTGTGGTTTGGCTTTGTTAGTTATGTCAGCGTTATTTTGGGTTCGAGGAATTCCTGCTTCATTTAAAGAAAGATTATCGTTGGTAAAAACAAGATTTAAAGGTGTTTATGCTATTAGCTTGTTAGTTTTTTTAATTGCTTTTTTCAGTTTAGGATTTTCTATTTATCTAGAAACAGCTTCTAAAGGAAAAAGAACCTCTTCGAAAGAAGCAGAATTAAGAAGGGTAGAATGGGAGAAAAAATATAAAAAGTTTGAAGATTACCAACAACCTAGAGTAATTGCTGTTAATGCAAATATGGATATTTACCCGAAGGAAAGATTCTTTGAAGCATCTGCAAAAATTCAAATGGTCAACAAAACAGATACCCCTATAGATAGTCTTTTCTTAAATCACAATAATTTAAAAAGTAGCTTTGAGTTTAGTAAACTAAATAAATTAGTTTCTGAGGATACCATCCATAATTTTGATATTTATTATTTCGAAAACAA
>CAZAIL010000182.1:0-3608 GCA_964485155.1 uncultured Flavobacterium sp. | reverse complement strand
CTTTTCCTTCACAAAATTCAGTTGGATAAGAAGTATTTAATTCAGGAATTTGATAAACAACTAAAATCGTACTATCAGATAAGGATGAATTACATCCTTTGCTGTCAGTTACAAAGCTTAATTCATATTCTGTTGTTATTGTTGGGTTTACTAAGATGCTTGAGCCAGCAGCAGGAATATTTTCGGTTGCAGCTACACCACCATTAAAATAATTCACTACATATGGAGGAGTGCCATTTGGAGTGGAAAACAGTAAAGTTGCGTTATCTCCAGCACAAATTGGATTAGGAGCAACTGTAATGTTAATGTCTGGCAATGGGTTGACATAAACACTTTGAGAGTTAATTGTATTTTGATTTACACATCCTAAAGCATCAGTTATACTTGTAATTATATATGTATTATTTCCTGTATTAGGAGTAACACTTATTTGTTGTAGTCCAGAATTAAAAGGTCCTGCTAATAAAGAAGCTCCATTTTCTGTATAATTAATCATAAAGTCAGAAACTCCACCTTGATTTAAATTTAAATCTAAAGTTAATGGGTCATTTAAGCATATTTCATTAGATGATATTGTAAAGTCAACGCTGAAATACTCAGGCTCAATTATTTCGATTGTAGTGTCACTTTCGCAAGCAATTAGGTTAGTTGTAGTAATTGTTGAAGGATCAGATACTGTAACCAAATAACTACCAACTCCAAGTGCTGAAGGATTATTTATTCCCCAGTCAATAGAGTATCCTCCTCCATTACCGCCCGAAGGATTTAACGATATTTGTCCATCAGTAAAACTATTACAACTAATTGGGGTAATGGTTGGTGAGAAAGTAATTTCATCTGGTTCTGAAATAGTTGCTGAATCTTGGACTGCACAACCGCTACTATTAGGTGTGATAGTTACAGTGTATGTTCCAGGGCTTAAGTTATCTACAGCACTAGTAGTTTGTCCATTATCCCATAAAAAAGTAGCATTAACTATTGGTGATTTTAGGACAATTGAATAGTCTTCAGTAGCTCCAAACCAAGGTACATCTTGTGCATTTGCTACAGATGGATCAGAATAATCACAAGGTCCAATCGTACTAGTTGAGGTTAGGATAATATCCTGAGAAACAACCCTCATCCTAGTTGGTCCAAAAGCTCCAGTTGCTGGTACTGTAAAATTAATTGATCCGATATTAGGTGAAAAACCAGTTGCGTTAAGCATACCTACCTCTTCTCCAGCATCATTAAAGTCACCATCAATATTGTAATCAATGAAAACCTTAGCTCCAGTTGGATAGCTTCCAATTGGCACTGTAAAGTCTCCTAAAATAAGATTAATTGTATACGATTGTCCAACAGTAATATCTGCATACATAGTTGTTGTATAGTCTTCATAATAATCAATTATTCCAGCGGTATTATTGTTTATAGTAACTGCATCACCAATTAAAATAACCTCTTCAATGGTTGCATCTTGATTAGTCTGTCCTCCAGAATTAATCATGCCAGTAGCTGTTGATGATAGACAATATGGAATGCCGTCACCATCAGGGTCAGGATCTGATACTGTTCCAGGTGGAGTAGTTCCCCCATACATTGTTATTGAAATTTCACCATCATTTTCTCCATAACAACTAATATTGTAATTAGATAGAACTCCTAAGTCATTTGAAGGGTCAAATATTGTTATATTATCTGAATAGGTGCAATTATTATTATCACTAACTGTGTAGTTAAAAGCTCCAGCACAGAGGGCTGTGGGATTTTGTCCAAACCAATTATAAGTATATGGAGCAAGGCCGGAAGATGCTGTAACAACAGCAGTACCATTGCAATCTCCAAAGCACAATGGGTTTGTTGTAGATATATCGCTTGCAAGTACTATGGGTGATTCATTTATTGTTAAATTTTGAGTAACAATAATTGGTGTACAGCCAGTAGCGGTGTATTCATATGAAATAATATTTACACCAATGTTACTAGATGATGGAGTAAAAATATTACCTACTACATCTGTGCCACTAAAAACACCTCCTGATGGAGAGGCTGTAAGATTGATACTTGCGTCATTAGAACAAGAATTTGGAGTTGATGTTATTGATATGCTTGATGCGTTAAAAATATTCACATCTAATAAAGCAGTATCTCCTCCACAAGAGTTTCCCTGAGGAATAATGTACATGTAGGTTCCTCCTATGTCATTAGCTGGATCAAAAATAGTATCAACTATGTTGCCTGAAGTTGATTCAACCCAATATCCCCAATCATCAGGAAAGCCATTTAATTGGTCAGTAAGATTAAATGGTAAATCAGAGCTACAAGCTGTGATTTGCGCATCTGCTCCTGCAAAACCTCCCCCGCCAAGAGGATTTACACCCGATACTGAAGTGCTAGCTGTAAATTGAAGGTTAGCATCAGGAGGTATGCTAGTTCCTTGGGCATAATTAGAAACCATCAAAACATAAAAGTCTCCAGCCTGTGCATTTGGAATAGTGACGGTTTCTGAAACAGCTTGTGAATAACTGCAATCAAATCGATTTGGAACTTGTAATTGTGTGCAAGCAGTTAATGGAGTAGTAAAAGGCCCCCAACAGATATAGTCTAAGTCACTGGGTGCAGTTAGTAATGCTCCAGTAAATGGATCAATAGGGTCAATAGTCATGGAAAAATCACCAGTAGCTCCAATTTCAAAAAAAAGAAAAGATGGATTCATAGTTATTGGTTGCGTTCCTGGGCAAGAAAATGAAGCTCCGGGAGCCCATGCTGTTCCACTTGTACTGGCAGCATAAGTTTGTAAAGGAGCACTAGCGCAAATTTCAGGAATACTTATGTCACATGAGTCACTTTGGGCAAATGAAAATGTGTAAGTAAATATTAGTAATAAAAATAGTGTTAATTTTCCCTTCATTTGTTGATTGTTAATTATTTAGCCACTTATTTATAATCATTCTAAATAAATGATTCTTAAGTAGTTGTCTTTCTACAAATGTACAAAAAAATACTATGCTTGCATAGTTTAGAAAAACTTATCTTGTAAGTTCAATTATAGACATGTAGGTTCAAAACAAATTAATGGAATATTTATAATTCTTTAATAGAATTTCGTGTAATCCAACCCCTATTTCCGTTAGCAATTTTAATGTTAATCCAATTGCCAATATTATCTAATATTTCAATCTTACTTCCTTCATGTAGTGTGAATAAATTAGTACTATTAATAGTTGGAGCACTGTTTACTGTAATTGTTTCAGAAAAAATAATGGCTTCTTCTTTAGAATAATTGTTATGGTAAGAAGTTTGTGTTAGAAGCAAAATCATTAATGTTGTGATAGAAAATATTTTTGTAATATTTTTTCCTTTTAGTGATGTGAATTGAGTGATTAATTGGATTATAAAAATTAAAACGATACCAGAAAGTGCTAAAAACTGCCAAATTTCAGTATTTAAAGTTTGAGTTAAATTAATCCACCATTTTTTGTAGAAAAGTTGAGGAAGGGGTTCAATGCGATCAATAATCTTAAGCTTTGATAGCTCCAAATTATGTATTGTTTTTTCATTATTGTTAAGTTGTAAGCTTTTTTCATAATGCCAAATTGCATTAGCCCAATCGTTAGTTTTGTAAT
>CAZAIL010000181.1:0-3631 GCA_964485155.1 uncultured Flavobacterium sp. | reverse complement strand
CATACCCGTTTTGGACCCAACTGGCCGGGCATCAGATGCCTCGCTAAGACACGGCGGGGCACCAAGTGCCAGAGAGCCGCATACAAGCACAACGGCCGTTGCAGACTCCATGGGGGACTATCGACAGGCGCTCGGACTCAGGAGGGCTTACAGCGTATCTCAGAGGCTAACCTCAGGCATGGCCGGCAGACGAAGGATAAGCTGGCAGCCCAGCGCCACGCGGCGAAGGTCGGACGTCGGGTTATGGGGGAGCTAAAGCGTATCGAAGGCCAACTGGTGGATGCGGGGCTTATGCCTGAGGGCGAATAGAAATCACTGCCAAACAAATGAACTCAGGGCTGGTTTTAAAGTAGCTAAATGGAGAGTATTTTGTCATTCGGGAAAGCTACGAACCAGCCCTGCCTGCTTCAAAAAAGTTTAATCTGGCAAAGCCCCATTACTCCAAATGAGCATTTTTATCATTAAGGGGTAAGTATCCGGCACCACTTAGTTTTAGCCGTGCAAGGATATCATCTCCCCATTTCCAACCATTTGGCATATTAACTTTCCAACCCAATGTAGAATCAATCTTTTTTTGATCTTCATCTGTAATATAAGCAATTTTTAGATTTTTCCGAATAAATTTGGCGATTTTATCAGGAGTACAAGTGGAGTCATAAACAACTCTATGCATAATTTCTGTATGAATACAGATACACGGAACGACATGTTCTCTATATGTACGATTTTCATCTTTTTGGTTAATTTTAATATCTTCGTCATAAACATCAGCACTTAACAAGTCTCGTCTCATGTTAACTAAGTCTTGGTCTTTTTCTTTTACTGCGTAAAAGTATCTGTTTGCAATTTGTAACGGATCATAACTCCTTTTAAAGTATTGATTAAGCCGCGTACTTTTTACAATTTCATCTATCTCTTCTATTTGCTCTACGAATTTAAAAAAATCTTTTAAATCCTTAAATGGAGTTTGGACTAAACTTCTCCTGTTGCCGTTAGCAAAATATCTAGAAATGCATCTTCCTCCCTTTTCTAGTTTATCTTTAATTAAGTCACGTTCTTCCTCTTTATTTGGGTCTTTGCAATTATAACCAGAAACCATCGTAACTTTGCCACCAGTTTTTGGTATCAGTTTAATTTCTGTCTTAATACCATTAGAAGTTGTGACGCATGCTAATCCGTTACTCTCCAATTGCTGGGTATTACAATCATATCCTTTGGATATGCATTCTTTATGAAACTCATTTTCAATCCATGTTTTAAACTTTTCAGATTCCCATGTCTGATAGTCATTCATTTTTTTCTCCCTGCTACATCGCTTTTTAAGGGCTTCGAGTAATGCCCAAAGCGAATAGGCATCCAACTCAGAATATTTTGTCTAACTGTCCGTCATCACATAATTTGAGACAGAATGCTTTATGATTATGGCTATGAAACTGTGCAAGCTGACCAAGACACTGTAAATATGAAAAGTGAGCCAGCTCCCTGAAAGGAGAGTGTCTGATCCTCTGTGTATGATTAATTTGGTCCATGCTTCACCAGTGCAGGAGCATGATGACAAAGCACTAATAATTAACCCGGACCACCCGATGGGGGTATGCCACCTTAAGGGTTTTTTAAAATAGCGAAACACAGATTGCGTTGTCATCCCAAGCATTATCTAATCCATTCTTTCGGAGAAAAAATTCTTGCGATTTTAATGAGAAATCTCGATTAACTTTTCATGAATTAACACCATAGCCTCCGTATCTCGTTCACAGTATTTTATCAACTCCGCATAAACTTTTTCTCTATTGGGACCATCTCGAAGCGTCACTGTTTTCCACTCACTCGCTGCAGTGCCTCCATCTTTTATTTTTAAATCGTTGTATGAATAATCAGGCACCATCACGGGCAATACATCTTTAATTGAATTGCTGCCTTTAAATGCAGGATCCGTTATTGCTTCATCTTTGAATGGATCCATCAAATCAATGACTCGGGAATTAATGCCAGATAAAAACTCCTGGTATTCCGGCGCATATTTTGCCATTTCAGTGTTTCGGTCCATCTCAAAACTTTTATTCCAAACGATTACGGAGCCACTATCACCAATATCCTTTCTTAATTTTTCTAGAAGACCATCCATTGGATTATCTTTTGCTTTATGCAAATATCCGAAAGGTTGCACATCACTCTGCAAATCTTTTTTAATGTGCACTGAGTATTGAAATGGAACTTGCTGATATGGAGCGGTATGGTCCCACACAGGTACAGCACTAGACGACGTCTCATAGTCTAAATAGTAAATCGGATAGGCTATCTCATTCAAAAACTTCTTAAGTTTGGAGGTGTTGATAAACCGATCTTTGCGTTCAAAAGCTCTCCAATACTTGGCAGCGCCATGAGACAAAAGTGATGCATCTTTAATATCTCGGATCATACTTATATTATTTTTCTTCAGTTTTTTTGCGACACCGCTGCTTATTTTTGGTAAGCTGTAGATACTATCGACCTTTAAATGAGGCTCCAGAGTCTTTCTGATTTCTAACCATTCTGAAAAAGCGTTAGATGCGGCTATAGAAGGATCCATATCAGGAATGATTTCAGATTTTATTACAGCTAGCGCCCGATCAATGTTAGATTTCGTTTTCTCGAGCCTCTTTTCGACGTTTTCTGTGACATCAGTAAAGGCAACGAATTTTCTCAGATCAATTTCACCATTTCTGACATAACTAGAATTAACATGGGCGACCCTACACTGATGAATCTCGAAACCTGCAGATTCCAAAATCACCTTTTGGAAAGCTAAGTCCAACTCGTGATCTGTCTTTGCCGCAGTGCTGCTCTTTATTTCTGTTAGAACATAACTGTCACCAACAGCTTCCAAAATATCTGTGATACAAGTTACTTCACCAGAATTGTACATACCTTGTGCAACGCAACGCGCTCCATTCTTCCAAGCATCGACGGTCTGTGAGAGTATTGTTCGGTAATCATCTGCGTCATTAAAACTAACCTTGATTGCATCTGGAAAAAGTTTTTCTGCATACTTTTCAAATTCATAGCCATCATCGAACCTATGTTGGACCGAAGGAGGAATGGGTGGTAAATCATCAGGATTCTTTTTCTTCAGCCATAACCAAGCCGGGTGGCGTAGGAAGAGCATATAATCTGACTTGTAAAGTGGCATTTATTGGCTCCTTGAGGTTGGCCTAACATCATTTGAAAATGATAGTCGGAGGTTATGTTTGTATCAACTGTTTTGCTAGTTTATTTATCAAGTTGTACAAACAAACCTGATCCATTTGCACATCTCGATAAATAAACTAGCACAATAGCCATTCATTGCGTTATTGACGGTAGATCTACCCATGAAAACAGAAATTAAATTTAAGTTGAAGCAGGATATAATTCAAACTGATATCTCGGAGTACTCAAATTTCTCTTTTTTTTAAATAGTTAGGTCTTGTTTTAATATAAATGAAAATCAGAGCCCAAGTAATCTACTGCTTCCTCAAGAACACTGGCTAGTTCATCTCTGGATAAATCTATGGTCATATAGTAATTTGCTCCGTTAACTACTCTATTTGGATCTCCAGACTCGCCGGTTCCGTCTGCGATAACATCTGATATTTCTTCGTCCATCTCATTG
>CAZAIL010000180.1:0-3642 GCA_964485155.1 uncultured Flavobacterium sp. | reverse complement strand
TTTTCCAACAGATTGCTTGGGTGGAATCTTAATCATTACGTTTTTAATATACTGATTTCTAATTCTAGAAACAGCAGGTTCAGAGGGCCCTAAGACATGTTCTCTAAAAACATTTTGCAATGCTTTTGATAACCAACCGATACCAGCATCTACTTTTTGATAATCTTTATGCTTTAAGGTTATTTTAACCAAACGATAATACGGAGGGTAATGATATTGCCATCTGTCTTCTAATTGTTCTTTATACATGGCTGCATAGTCTGTTGTAGAAACTTGCTGTAAGATTTGGTGGTATGGATTATAGGTTTGTATCAATACTTTTCCTTGTTTTTTTGAACGTCCTGCCCTACCAGATACCTGAACCATTAATTGAAAAGCACGTTCGTGTGCTCTAAAATCTGGAAAATTTAGCATCATATCAGCATTCAAGATGCCTACCAAAGAAACATTATCGAAATCTAATCCTTTAGATAACATTTGTGTTCCTACCAAGATGTCTATTTCTCTTGCTTCGAAGGCACCAATAATTTTCTGATACCCGTATTTACCACGAGTGGTGTCTAAATCCATTCTACCAATAATATGATTTGGAAATAATTCTTTGAGTTCTAATTCTATTTGTTCTGTTCCAAAACCTTTTGTGCTGAGAGTGTTACTTCCACAAGCTCCACAACTATTAGGCATGGCTCGTTGGTAGTTACAGTAATGACATTTTAGTTCCTGTTTATATTTATGAAAAGTTAAACTAACATCACAATTAGGGCATTGAGGAGATACACCACAAGTCTTACACTCTACAATTGGTGAAAAACCACGCCTATTTTGAAATAAGATTACTTGTTCTTTTAAATCTAATGCTTCTTGGATATGTTTGAGTAAGCTATCAGAAAAATGACCTGTCATTTCTCTTTTACGCTGCTTTTCTTTCAGATCAACTAAATGAATTTGAGGTAATAGAACATTCCCAAAACGTCTATTTAGTGTTACAAATCCATACTTGTTTTCTGAAGCATTAAAATAGGTTTCTAAAGAAGGTGTAGCAGAGCCCAATACAATTTTTCCTTCATGTAAATGAGACAATACAATAGCTGCATCTCGTGCATTGTATCTTGGTGAAGGCTCAAACTGTTTGTAAGAAGTTTCATGTTCTTCATCTACCACTATTAAACCTAAGTCTTTAAATGGTAAAAAGATAGAGGAACGTGCTCCTAAAATAATTTGTGCTTTAGATTTATTTTCTAAAACATTATTCCATACTTCAACTCGTTCATTCATAGAGTATTTTGAATGAAATACAGAAATTTGATTACCAAAATAGTGTTGTAATCTTACAATAATCTGAGTTGTTAAAGCTATTTCTGGCAATAAAAAAAGTGCTTGTTTACCAGAGTCTAAAGTCTCTTGAATGAGTTTTGTATACACTTCTGTTTTACCAGAACTTGTAATTCCGTGTAATAGGGTTACTTCTTTAGTTTTAAAAGAAGTTTTAATTTCTTGCAGTGCTTGTTCTTGAAACTCATTGAGTTCTTTTAGATCATTTGTATTTCCGTTGTAAGAAACTCTATCTGTTTGTATCAGATAATACTCAAGAACATCTTTATCTACGAGAGCTTTTATGGTAGCTGATGATGCTCCTGAAACTTTTTCTAACCCTTTTACTTTAATTGGTTTTTTAGAAGTTGCCAGTTGAAAATAAGACAACATAACATCGCGTTGTTTCTTGGCTCTAGATAATTTAGTCAACAAACTTTCTAAAGAATTCTCTGAGCTATAATTAGCATGCAAACGAACATACTTTATTAATTTTGGCTTGTACTGTTCATAAATTTCTTCTTTAATATAAATTGCAGATTTATGAAGTAGCTCGTTAATAATAGGCAATACTTTCTTTTTTCCAAGAATATCAACTACCTGATGAATTGTTAATTGTGATTGTTGTTGTAATGCTTCATAAATAAGAAATTCTTCGTCACTTAAAATATCTTCATTTTCAAATGTTTCATTTTTAAAAATAATGGTTTCACTTTCTAATAAAAAAGCAGATGGTAATGCTGCTCTGTAAACATCACCTAAGCCACACATATAATAAGTAGAAATCCACTCCCAATGTTTTAATTGATGTTTTGTTACTATGGGTTTGTCATCTAAAATTTGAAGAATTTCTTTGGCTTCATAGGCCTCTGGGGGTGTTTTATGTAATTTAAATACCAACCCTGTATACATTTTTGTCTTTCCAAAAGATACTGCGACACGCATTCCTTTTTTAAGGAATTCATATTCCATAGCTGTAACAGAATACGTAAATGTTTTCTGAATTGGTATTGGTATAATAACGTCTATAAAATATCCTGACACTTGGTTTTTCTAATTTTTCTCCTTAGGTGTTGAATAATAAGGAAAAGATTATTTATTACTTGAATGACTTACCCATGTACCTATCAAAAAAGCTACTTCAAAACTACTGAATTTTTAGTACATTGTATTCACAAATTCAGATCGATTTATGACTGTAAATGATTGGAAATCTAAAGGAGAGTTTATTACTGTAAATGACAGAAAGTTATTTGTTATTGATACATCTTCTTTCTTTTCAAGTGAAGATAAGATTCCTACAGAGACTATGGTTATACTGCACGGATACCCTACTTCATCCTATGATTATTATAAAGTTTTACCAGAACTAAGCAAACATTATAGAGTGATTATTCATGATCATTTAGGGTTTGGATTTTCTGAAAAGCCCTTAGACTACTCCTATTCTTTACTAGATCAAGCAGATCTAGCCTTACAGTTATGGCAACAATTGGGGGTAAAAAAAGTACACTTACTGGCACATGATTATGGAACTTCTGTAGCTACAGAGATTATAGCGAGAAATAATAACAATGAACTAACTATAGAGATTGAAAACTTAACTCTTTGCAATGGTAGTATGCATATAGAACTGTCTCAATTAAGAACCATTCAAAAATTATTAAAAAATAAATGGTTGGGTAAATATGTTGCAAAATTAACCACCTTTGCTATTTTTAGTAAAAACCTACGCAATGTTTATTTTGATAAAACTAAAGTAAGTAATAATGAACTGAAAGATATGTGGATGCAACTTGAGTACAATGAGGGGCGTAAGGTTATTCATAAGCTAAGTCAGTATATAAATGAACGCTATACCTATTGGGATCGTTGGATTGGTGCTCTTAAAGAAACTAATCTACAAACTAACATTGTATGGGCTAAAAATGACCCGGTTGCAGTTCCTGCAATTGCCAGGTTAATAGCAACAGAAATCTCAAATAACAAATTATTTTGGATAGAAAATACAGGTCATTTTCCTATGTTAGAGAATCCTGATGAATGGTTAAATTGCATCTTAAAAAACAACTAATAAGTAACTTACTTGCTAGTAAATAATGTGTTCTTGAGAAAGTTTAGCTCTGATTGAAGCTATTGTTTGAACTCTTTTGTGTAAACAAAAAGCGAGTGCGGAAAGAAGGAAGCAGCTCCTGAAAAAATTAATCCTCTGAGGTAACTTCAGTATTAGAACTTTCTTTATGTTCTTTAATTTTTCTAGTTCCCTCGTAGAGTTCATACTTCACAAACTTACAGTCTAAATCTGCATTCTTTAATTCTATTCGTTTAGAA
>CAZAIL010000179.1:0-3672 GCA_964485155.1 uncultured Flavobacterium sp. | reverse complement strand
TTCAATTGCCTTGTTGTTAGAGCTACCTTCTATATATTCTGAAATCAGTAATTCATTAGATTCCAAGGTACCTCCATCTGTAGTTGTTGCATTTATAGGATTACTTTGTGCTGATATGTTGTTAACTTCATCTTTTGCGGCAATAGTTATTGAATACGTAGTTGATGCTGTTAGACTATTTAAAGTGTATGTTGTGTTATTTATTGAAGTATTGAAAGTCCCATCAATATAAACATCATAAGCTGTAACTGCTGTGTTATCTGAAGATGCACTCCAAGTTACTTTAAAAGAAACGTCTGTTTCGTTACTAACAACTATATTTTCAGGAATTGTTGGAGCTACAGTATCTTCTAATGTAGAGACAGTTAATACTGTGCTTTGTGAAGAAGTATTGTCTGCAATGTCTTTAGCTAATACCGTTAAGTCAAAAGAAATATTTGAAGCCAGTCCAATGATTGTATAGTTTGTATCTGAGGTTGACGCTTCTAGATTTTCATCTATATAAATTTCGTAACTAGATACTCCAACATTGTCTGTGGAAGCATTCCAGGAAAGGTCTATTGAATAAGTGGTTATATTCGTTGCTGATAAATTTGTAGGTGTTGATGGAGCTTCTATGTCTGTATTTGAATAAATTCCCCAAATATCCTCAGCTTCAGGTCCATCCCAAATTCTTGTAGCTAATCTAGGATTGTCTATGAAGGGATTTCTATTCCCTTGTGCATCAGAATTAGACGTGTTTTCATGATATGGATTGCGTTGTTTTTCAATATCAGAAACTGGATCATCAGCATTCCATTGTAAAAATAAATCAATCATATCATCTGGCGTATCTGAATTACTTCCAATTCCTACATTTGATGGTAAAGTTCTTTCATCATATCGCAAATACATATACATTATAATCCTTGCAACATCACCTTTCCATTCATCTCCAGGATACCATCCAATTCCTGTTGCACCAGAATTCCCAGATCCATCAATAAATTTTTTATTTCCTCTGGAGGAATTTCTTTGAGAATCACATGGTCTCAGATTGTGTGCATCTGCATATGGTGGACCATTTATACCTCCCTGATCTAAATCTGGATTTGCTAACGAGTTGGGATATACATGTTCTCTGTTCCACAAACCACTGCAACTACTAGATGTGCAATTGTCGTTAATGTCTCTTTCTCGATCATTTGTACTGTCTGAATCTGAACCATTTTCATAACCATACACAAGAAGCACTTCATTATTATTTAGTGGATTCATATCAGTAGCCATGGAGGCATTCCAGATACCAGGTGTATAGGATAAGTTGTTTGTATGTGTAATTATAATTTTAGCGGCCAAAGCTTCTTTAAGACTTATTCCAGTAAGATTTAAGTTTACATTATCATAATAGCTTTCTTGACTTAAAATAAAAACCGAGTACAAGCATAACAGTAAAAAAAGTAATTGTTTTTTCATTATTTATTAAATAAAAATTAAATACTTCTCATTTATATGAGTTGTATTTTAAAACATTACTTTTTCATGCAATTTTTTTATTTCACATTAATATATCTTATTTCTAAGATATTGAGAATGTGATACTCATTTACTTTCGTTCTAACTGAGCCATATAAAAACCGTCATAACCCGATAGATGAGAAAATACTTTATTATCTTTTACAAAAGTAAACTCTTTTCCAGCTTCTGTAGTTAAAAATTCAGTTATCTGATTTTGATTTTCTGATGGCAATACTGAACATGTGGCATAAACTAGTTTTCCGCCTGGTTTCACCATTGTAGAATATTGTTGTAAAATATCTTGTTGGGTTTTTTTGATATTTTCTAAGAATTCTGGTTGAAGTTTCCATTTAGAATCAGGATTTCTTCTTAAAACTCCCAGTCCTGAACAAGGTGCGTCTATTAAAACTCTGTCTGCTTTACCATGAAGTTTTTTAATAGGTTTGGTAGAATCTATAATTCTTGTATCTATATTGTGAGCTTTGTTTCTGCGAGCTCTTACTTTTAATTTTCTTAGCTTGCTTTCATAAATATCCATAGCAATAATTTGTCCTTTGTTTTTCATCAAAGAAGCAATATGCAATGTTTTCCCACCAGCTCCGGCACAGGTATCTATTACCTTCATTCCAGGTTCTACATCTAGATATTCTGCAACTAATTGTGATGATGCATCCTGAACTTCAAAATATCCTTTTTGAAAAATGTCAGTTCTAAATACATTTGCTCTTTCTACTAATCTTAAAGCATCTGGATGATTAGGAATGAATTCAGTAAAAATACTTTCTTCACGAAGCTCTTTTTGAAGATTTTCTTTCGTAGTATTTAGGGTATTTGTTCTTAAGATTACTTCAGCTTGTTTATTTAAGGCAGCCAATTCTTTGGTCCATAATTCTTCGCCAATTTCTGAAACAGCAACTTCATCTATCCAATCTGGAATAGATTCTCTATATTTTCTGATTTTTGAAAGTTCATCAAATTTACCTTTAATTCGTCGAGAGGGTGTAGGCTCTATTTGATTCCAATCTGGTAATGCAATTCCTTTTAAAACACACCATACAGAGAATAATCTCCAAATATTAGCACGATCAAAAGGTTCTTTTACTTCAGCTATTTCTGAATATAAGCGTTTCCAACGTACAATTTCATAGATTGTTTCCGCTACAAATTTACGATCTCTACTTCCCCAACGTTTGTCTCTTTTTAATGCTTTCTCTACAGCTTTATCAGCGTAAACTCCTTCATTAAAAATGTCACGAATACTATCTATTACTGTATATACTAAGTTTCTATGTAATCTCAATTTGAAAAATTTAAGCCCACAAAGATAACAATAGACTTTGAGTAAAAAACCTTAATTCTTTTTCTTTTTGTATAAGTCTTTAAAGGGTTCTTTTTATCTTTTTATATATCTTACTGAGCTATTGGATATATAAAATATTATTCATTAAGATACTACTTATAAATTTTATATAATATCATTAAATTTGTCTTAAAATTATCATGTTTATGAATCTAAACAATCCTGTTTATTATTTGAGAGGTATTAGCAATGTTAGAGCGAGCCTCCTTTCAGCTGAACTTGGATTGACTAGGTTGAATGATTTGCTGCATTTTTTCCCCTATCGATATATAGACAGAACAAAATTTTATAAAATTAATGAGCTTATAAATAATAATTCTGATATTCAAATTATTGGAAGAATAGTTGAACTAAAAACCATTCAACAAAAGAAAGGAACTAGATTGGTTGGTAAATTTCAAGATGATACAGGAGCCATAGAATTAGTATGGTTTAAAGGTCATAAGTGGTTGAAAGATTCCATCAAAATAAACACACAATTTGTTATATACGGCAAGTTAAATTATTTTAAAGGTGTTTTCTCTATTGTTCATCCAGAAATGGATTTGTTAGAAGATTACAAAAAAAAAATTCAAACAAAATTACAACCTGTATATTCTTCAACAGATAAGTTAGTTAATAGTGGTGTGAGCAACAAAATATTTAGAGGGTATCTTCAAGACTTATTGCAACAAATATTTGAGAAAATTCAAGAAAGTTTATCTTCAGAGTTAATTGTTAGTCAGGAGCTTATTGGCAAAAAGGAAGCATTGTTAAACATACATTTTCCTACCTCACCGGAGATGTTAGAAAAAGCTCAATATCGTTTAAAGTTT
>CAZAIL010000178.1:0-3712 GCA_964485155.1 uncultured Flavobacterium sp. | reverse complement strand
TAGCCGCCGCTAGAACTTTCAGTTTTCTTCATGAAATAGAAATGTTATTAGAAAATGATCTTATAAAAGGAGGTGATTTAAACAATGCAATTGTATATGTAGACAAAGAGCTTTCTGAAGCTACAATGCAGAAGTTAAAGAAAGCATTCAATAAAGATGATATTAAAATTAAATCTAATGGAATTTTAGATAATTTAAATTTGCATTGGGCAAACGAAGCTGCAAGACACAAATTATTGGATGTAATTGGAGATTTAGCATTAATAGGTACTAGAATTAGAGGAAAAGTTATTGCAAACAAACCAGGTCATCAGGTAAACACTCAATTTGCGAAAAAATTAGCTAAAATCATTAAAATTGAAAAAAGAAATAATATTCCTCAAGTAGATTTAAATCAACCACCATTGATGGATATTCATAAAATCATGGAAATTTTACCCCACAGGCCTCCATTTTTATTAGTTGATAGAATCATTGAATTATCTACTAAACATGTTGTTGGTATGAAAAACGTTACAATGAATGAGGATTTTTTTGTAGGTCATTTTCCTGGAGCACCTGTAATGCCAGGCGTTTTGCAAGTTGAGGCTATAGCTCAATGCGGTGGGATATTAGTATTAAGTACTGTACCAGATCCAGAAAATTACCTTACTTATTTCATGAAAATTGATAAAGTTAAATTTAAACAAAAAGTATTACCTGGAGACACTTTAATACTCAAAGCAGAGTTGATTACTCCAATAAGAAGAGGTATTGCTCACATGCAAGCGTATGGTTATGCTAATAGTAAATTAGTAGTTGAAGCAGAGCTAATGGCACAAATATCTAAAAGAAAACAATAATGAATCAACCTCTTGCATATGTTCATCCCCAGGCAAAAATAGCTAGAAATGTTGTTATAGAACCCTTTACAACTATTCACGCAAATGTTCAAATTGGGTCAGGAACCTGGATAGGTTCTAACGTAACGATTATGGAGGGCGCTAGAATTGGAAAAAATTGCAGAATTTTTCCTGGAGCAGTAATATCTGCAATTCCTCAAGATTTAAAATTTGAAGGAGAAGAATCATTAACTTTTATTGGAGACAACTCAACAATCCGTGAATGTGTCACAATAAATAGAGGAACAAATGCTTCTGGCGAAACAAGAATAGGCAAAAATGTGTTAATTATGGCAACAGTTCATATCGCTCATGATTGTGTGATAGGAGACAATGCTATCATTGTTAATGGGGTTGCTTTAGCTGGACATGTAACTATTGGAGAGTATGCTATTATAGGAGGGCTAGCAGCAATACATCAATTTATACACATAGGAGATCATGCAATGGTTTCTGGTGGTTCTCTAGTTAGAAAAGATGTACCTCCCTATGCAAAAGCTGCTAAGGAGCCTTTATCATATGTTGGAATTAATTCTATAGGATTAAGGCGCAGAGGGTTTTCTACAGAAAAAATAAGTGAAATTCAAAATATTTATAGGATATTATACCAAAAAAACTACAATACATCCCAAGCAGTAGGAAAGATTGAAGCTGAAATGGAGGCAACTTCAGAAAGAGACGAAATATTACTATTCATTCGTAATTCTCAAAGAGGAATTATGAAAGGGTACTGGGGAGGATAAAAAGATATAGAATTTAGACTCAAATCTTTAAAATAATTAAATAAGTATACAATACTATGGCAACAACATCAGATATTAGAAACGGATTATGTATTAAGTATAATAATGACATTTATAAAGTAATTGAGTTTCTTCATGTAAAACCAGGAAAAGGTCCTGCTTTTGTCAGAACAAAATTAAAAAGTGTTACGAATGGCAAAGTAATTGACAATACATTTCCAGCGGGAAGAAAAATTGAAGATGTTCGAGTAGAAACTCATAAGTTTCAATACCTATATAATGAGGGTGAAACCTATCACTTTATGAATAATGATGATTATAGTCAAATTGAATTGCAAAAAAATACGTTAGATTCTCCAGATTTAATGAAAGAAGGAGAAACTGTTACAATTATTATCAATTCTGAAGATGATATGCCCTTATCGGTAGATTTGCCTGCTAGTGTTGTTTTAGAAGTTACACATACAGAACCAGGAGTAAAAGGAAACACCGCAACCAATGCAACAAAACCAGCCACTGTAGAATCTGGTGCAATCGTTAATGTACCTCTTTTTATCAATGAAGGAGATAAGATAAAAGTAGAAACAACAAAAGGTACATATCAAGAAAGAATTAAAGAATAGCTTTTCCATAATGAAATTTAAATCTGCACAAACATTATTAAAAGTAGCCAACTTAATTGATGCAATTTTTGTTGGGGATTCAAATTTTAAAATAACTGGAATTAATGAAATACATGTTGTTGAAGATGGAGATATTGTTTTTGTAGATCATCCAAAATATTATGATAAAGCCCTAAAATCACCTGCAACAACAATACTAATTAATAAAGAAGTTGATTGCCCTCTTGGTAAATCACTTTTAATCTCTGATGATCCTTTTCGTGATTTTAATAAGCTTACAAAGCATTTTAATCCTTTTATAAGTTCCAAAGATAGTATTGCTAATTCGGCGATTATAGGCGAAGGAACTATAATTCAACCCAATGTATTTATAGGAAATAATGTAGTGATTGGTAAAAACAGTTTAATTCACCCTAACGTAACTATCTATGATAATACGTTAATTGGTGATAATGTAATTATTCATGGAAATTCTGTTTTAGGTGCAGATGCTTTTTATTACAAAAAAAGACCAGATAATTTTGATCAATTAATTTCTGGAGGTAGAGTAATTATTAAAAATAATGTTCATATAGGCGCATCTTGTACAATCGATAAAGGAGTTTCTGGTGATACTATAATTGGTGAAGGAACAAAAATTGACAATCAGGTTCATGTTGGACATGATTCTGTGGTTGGTAAAAAATGTTTAATTGCTTCACAAACTGGAATTGCAGGATGTGTAATTATTGAAGACGAGGTGACAATATGGGGTCAAGTAGGTACTAACAGTGGTATTACCATTGGAAAAGGAGCAGTTATTCTAGGTCAGACCGGAGTAACAAAGTCCGTTTCTGGCGGAAAAACATATTTTGGCACTCCTATTTCAGAATCAAGAGAAAAACTTAAAGAGTTAGCATATTTAAAGAGATTATTAAGAGAAGAAAAGAAAGATTAATTTTCCTTTTTTAGCTTCTAACAATAAAGTATTTTTGCACTAAATTATTAGAAAAAAATATCCAATGAGTGTTTTAGTAAATAAAGATTCAAGAATTATAGTACAAGGCTTTACAGGTAGTGAAGGAACTTTTCACGCCGGTCAGATGATTGATTACGGAACCAATGTTGTTGGTGGAGTTACACCTGGAAAAGGAGGTCAAGAACATCTTGGAAAACCCGTATTTAATACAGTAAAAGAATCTGTATTAAAAGTAGCAGCAGATACTTCGATTATTTTTGTTCCTCCAGCTTTTGCTGCGGATGCAATTATGGAATCAGCAGATGCAGGAATTAAAGTAATTATTTGTATTACGGAGGGTATTCCTACTGCTGATATGGTGAAAGTAAAAGCTTATATAGATGACAAAGATTGTACATTGGTTGGACCAAATTGTCCAGGAGTAATTACTCCAGATGAAGCCAAAGTCGGTATTATGCCAGGATTTATCTTTAAAAAAGGAAAAGTAGGAATTGTTTCTAAATCAGG
>CAZAIL010000177.1:0-3718 GCA_964485155.1 uncultured Flavobacterium sp. | reverse complement strand
GAACAAGATTTTCCAGCTCCAATAACTAAAATGTTTCTCATTATAGAATTATGTTTATTTTTGATTTATTATTCTTGATTATTCAACGAAAATAAAAAAAAAGAGACGGACTTAACTTCTTTTCACAATTAGATATGAACAAAAATTTAGCCATCACATGCTTCTTAGGACTAACAGCCATCATACTAGGGGCTTTCACCACACATAGTATGCGAGAAGTTTTAAGTATTCAAGAAATGACCAGTTTAGACACTGGTATCCGATATCAACTATATCATGTCATTGTTTTGTTATTTGTAAATAGTTACGCAGCGTTTTCATACCGATTTAAAAATATCATTAGCTATTTATTTTTCTTAGGAATTGTATTCTTTTCAGGATCTATCTACGCTATTTATATTGCTGGAATCTCTGTAAAAAGTATTTGGTTTGTAACCCCTTTTGGAGGTCTCTTATTAATTGTAGGATGGTCCTTGATGCTGCTTTTTTTTCTCAAGAAAGTAATCAATAAAAAAAAGTGAATAAAAAAATAGCTGAATCTATCTTGTTTAAAAAATATTCTTAATTTTGCTTAAGTTATATCAAAATAAAAATTATTGAATATGATAGATACAAATACGAAATCGGTTTCGTTAAATAGTCTAGGAATTAAAAGTTCAACAATCCATTATCAACTAACCTCTAATGAATTACATTCAATAACACTTCAAAAAAAACAAGGAAAAGAATCTTCTTTAGGAGCTATTGCCATTAATACTGGAGAATTTACAGGACGATCCCCCATGGACCGTTTTATTGTGAAAGATAGTGTCACCAAAGATGAAGTTTGGTGGGGAGACATTAACATTCCTTTTAGTACTGAGAATTTTGATTCTCTATATACTAAGGTAGTTTCATATTTGTCTGAAAAAGAGATTTTTGTTAGAGATTGCTATGCCTGTGCAGATCCAAATTATAAATTAAATATTCGTGTTGTAAACGAATATCCGTGGAGCAATATGTTTGCCTATAATATGTTCTTACGTCCAACAGCAGAAGAATTGGTTCATTTTTCTCCAGAATGGACTGTTATTAATGCCCCTGGCTTTATGGCCAATGCAGCCATAGATGGCACTAGACAACATAATTTTGCTATTTTAAATTTCACCAAAAAAATTGCTCTCATTGGAGGAACAGGATATACTGGAGAGATTAAAAAAGGAGTTTTTTCTGCCTTAAATTTTATTCTTCCAGTATTTAAAAACACACTACCAATGCATTGCTCTGCAAATGTTGGTAAAGATGGAGATACTGCTATTTTCTTTGGCTTGTCTGGAACAGGAAAAACAACCTTATCTGCAGATCCAAACAGAAAATTAATTGGTGATGATGAGCATGGATGGACCAACGAAAACACTGTCTTTAATTTTGAAGGTGGTTGCTATGCAAAAGCAATAGATTTATCTGAAGAGAAAGAACCAGAAATATATCATGCCATTAAAAAAGGAGCAATTCTTGAAAATATTATCATGGATGATGCCGGAGTCATTGATTTTTCAGACACTTCTATCACACCAAATACAAGAGTTAGTTACCCAATAGAACACATAGAAAATATACAAGAACCTTCTACTGGCAAAAATCCAAAAAACATCTTTTTTTTAACAGCTGATGCTTTTGGCGTATTGCCTCCAATCTCTAAATTAACTCCTAGTCAAGCCGCCTACCATTTTATTTCTGGATATACAGCCAAAGTTGCAGGAACTGAGGCAGGTGTTACAGAGCCAGTACCTAGTTTTTCAGCTTGTTTTGGGGCACCTTTTATGCCATTACACCCAACTAGGTATGCAGAAATGCTTAGTAAGAAAATGAAAGAAGCAGGAGTGAACGTTTGGTTGGTAAATACAGGTTGGTCTGGTGGTCAATATGGCGTTGGAAAAAGAATAGCTCTTCAATATACCAGAGCAATGATTACAGCCGTTTTAAACGGAGAGTTAGGCAATTACACCTACGAAGATTTCCATATACATTCTGTATTTGGAGTAGCGCAACCTAGAAGCTGCCCAGGAGTTCCCTCATCTGTTTTAAGTCCTAGAACCACTTGGGATAATGACGAAGCCTACTACAATACAGCTTTTAAGCTTTCCAATGCTTTTAGAAAAAACTTTCAGCAATTTGAAGAATTTGCAAATGAAGAAATAAGAAGAGGTGGCCCACAGCGCTATGCTTTTTAGGAAACAATAGTACCTACTATAAAAGCATCCGAAAAGGATGCTTTTTTTTTGAATTCTTTTGACTACTTTTAAATTATAAATAATGTTAATTATGAGAAATTATTTTATCGTGTTTTATCTTTTATTATTTTTAAACTGTACTAATACAGAAAACACTTCCATAGAGAATACAATAAATATAGTTCAGTTACCGACACTAAATTTAGAGCAAGCACAACGATTAGTTGATTTACCCATGGATTGTGTAGATATAGAATTTCCAAATAAATTGGGGCAAACTATTGGTGGAATAGAAGATTTACAATCACCCAAAGAGTTACATCCTGCATTTTATGGCTGTTTTGATTGGCATTCTTCTGTTCACGGACATTGGAGTTTAATCTCCTTACTAAAACAATTTCCAACATTGGCAAATGCTTCTGAGATTAAAAAGAAATTATTGGAGCACTTATCTGAAGAAAATATTCTAAAAGAAGTTGATTATTTCCTCGGAAAGCATAATAAAAGTTATGAGCGAACCTATGGTTGGGCTTGGATCTTAAAATTAGCAGAAGAGCTTAATACTTGGGATGATGAAACCGCACGAGAATTAGAAAAAAATCTCCAACCACTTACTGATTTAATGGTACAAAAGTACCTAGATTTTATTCCTAACTTAAATTATCCAGTTAGAGCTGGTGAGCATCCCAATACCGCATTTGGCTTAACCTTTGCATGGGATTATGCTTCAACTGTAGGAAATCAACCCATGCTAGAGATGATAGAATATAGCGCTAGAAAATTTTATTTAAATGATACAAACTGTCCAATCTCATGGGAGCCTAGTGGCTATGATTTTCTATCTCCTTGTTTACAAGAAGCAGCTATTATGAAACGAGTATTACCAACCACAGCATTTACAAAGTGGTTTGGTGATTTTTTACCTCAGTTAAAGGATATTAATTATCAACTAGCCGTCGGAGAGGTTTCTGATAGAACAGATGGTAAATTGGTACATTTAGATGGCGTAAATTTTTCTAGAGCATGGACTTTGTTTGATATTGTGAAGGATTTGCCAGCCTACAATCATTTAAAAAAGATTGCCTACGAGCATATCAACTATTCATTGCCCAATGTAGTTGGAGGTACTTATGAAGGAGGTCATTGGTTGGGTAGTTTTGCTATTTATGCTTTAAATTCTGCATCAGATGACTAAGAACTGGTTTAAAAACTCAGGTCCGGGAACTCTCGTAGCTGCTGCATTTATTGGTCCAGGAACGGTAACTCTGTGCACTTTGGCAGGAGTTAATTTTGGTTTTCATTTGCTATGGGCCATGGTGTTGTCTATAGTAGCTACCATTGTGTTGCAAGAAATGGCAGCACGTTTAGGAATTATATCTCAAAAAGGACTGTCTGAAGTTATTAAGTCTGAAATAAAACATCCAATTATCAACAAATTAATGATGTTACTTATTTTATCAGCAATAGTTGTTGGAAATGCCTCGTATGAAGCCGGAAATATTAGT
>CAZAIL010000176.1:0-3782 GCA_964485155.1 uncultured Flavobacterium sp. | reverse complement strand
ATGGTATATTATTAATTATTTCGCTCAATTGATGTTAATATTTTTTTAAAAAAAGATTATTTTTATGAATATGATAATATTTTTTTATTAAAAAATGATATTCATATTTTCACTTCCAACAACTTTGTCCAAATTACATTTTTCTAATTTTAAACCCTGTTTTTTTGAGAACCAAAAATCCAACGAAAACATTTTCGTAAGGCCGTAGCCCTTTGCTTATTTGGTATTATGAGATTTTTGTTGAAAATTAGCAACTTCTAAACCAAAAAAAACAAGATGACAAAAATTAAACTAACAATGTTAACTTTAGTATTATTTACAAGTTTTAACATATACTCTCAAGAGAAAGAAGAAGAAAAAGGAACTTTTACTTTAAATGGTAGTGTTGACACTTATTATTCTACAAATTTATCAACATCAGTGAGTGGAACTACTGGAACTTTATCTGATGTTCCTGCCAATGGTTTTGGCTTAGGAATGGCAAATACTGTTTTTTCTTATGAAAAAGGAAAAACAGGTGTTGTCGCAGATTTAGCATTTGGTCCAAGAGCTAATGCAGCAAATTCTTATGTTGGAGCAATAAATCAATTGTATGCCTATTACAACGCTTCAGAAAAAGTAACTTTTACTCTCGGTCAATTTAACACATTTTATGGTTATGAGGTGATATCTCCAACTGGAAATTTTAATTATTCTGTATCATATTTATTTAACGCAGGACCTTTTTCTCATACAGGTTTAAAATTAGATTATGTTGCCTCTGAAGATTTATCTTTTATGCTTGCAGTTACTAATCCTCATGGTTTAACAGCAGGTTCAAATTTTGATGGATCAATTGATGCAAATGGTGACATCTCTTACAATGATTATTACCAATTAGGTTTCCAAACTGGATATAAAGGACAATACTTTAATCTAGCCTATGGTGCTGATGGTTTTGGTTCTACAGATGTATTGTATATAGATTATACTGGTGGATTTGACTTATCTGATTCTTTCTTTGTTGGGATTAATGCTGCTTATTCAAATTCTGAAGAGGCTGATTTAGGTTACCAAGGT
The DNA here is from genome assembly GCA_964485155.1 of uncultured Flavobacterium sp. Classification (GTDB taxonomy): domain Bacteria; phylum Bacteroidota; class Bacteroidia; order Flavobacteriales; family Flavobacteriaceae; genus Polaribacter. The sequence continues at coordinate 2,723 of CAZAIL010000176.1, read as the reverse complement.
TTTGCTTTATACCTTCAAAATGAATTTTCTGATATTTTTTCTCTCGGATTTAGACCAGAGTTTTTTACATTAACTTCTGGCACTGGTGATCAAAGTGTATCTGCATTTACTCTATCAGGAAACACCTCTTTGTCTGACAGTTTAAAACTAATTACTGAACTAAGATATGATACTTCAGATGATATAATCCTTGTAGGAGGAAAAGATAATGTAACAGGCTTAACAATAGCTGCAGTTTATTCTTTCTAAACAAAAAAATAATTTAAAACTTACAATTATGACTAACTTTTTACCTAAATTAATTTTGAACTTACCTAGCATAATTCAAGAGATTGCAGTAGATAGCTTAATAGTAGATACTGGTGTAACTCAAGAACAATTAACGGCTGCTGTTAATGCTGCGGTTGAGTCTACCACTCAGTCAATCTATGGAGATATGGGAATGCTTTGGATGCTCTTATCAGGAATTCTAGTATTCTTTATGCAAGCCGGATTTACCTTAGTAGAATCTGGTATGACCAGATCAAAAAATGCAGTAAATATTGCAATGAAAAATATTTTAGACATTTGTGTTGGGTCATTAACCTACTGGTTAGTTGGATACTCTTTAATGTATGGTGATACTACCAACGGATGGTTTTTCTGGAGTGGTTTATTTCAAGGCGAAGGAGCAGATTTATTCTTTCAAACAATGTTTGCCGCAACAGCTGCAACTATTGTATCAGGAGCTATTGCGGGTAGAACTAAATATTCTACTTACATCATTTTTTCTATAGTTATGACAGCAATTATTTATCCAATTGCAGGAGGTTGGCAATGGCAAGGTTCTGGTTGGTTAACTGAATTAGGGTTTATAGATTTTGCTGGTTCATCAATTGTTCATTCTGTAGGAGGTTGGGCTGCTTTAGTAGCCGCTTTTATGGTAGGACCAAGAATTGGGAAATTTGTAAACGGAAAAGTAATGCCAATTCCAGGTCACAATCAAGTATTAGCAACATTAGGAGTTTTTATCTTATGGTTAGGATGGTTTGGTTTTAATGGAGGTTCACAGTTAGCTTGGGGAGGAGATGATGCAATTGCTGCTTCAAATGTAGTGTTAATTACAAATTTAGCTGCTGCTGCGGGTGGTCTAGGTGCTTTAATTACTACTTGGATCTGGTATGGAAAACCGCACTTAGCTCAAACCCTCAATGGTGCTTTGGCAGGATTGGTTAGTATAACGGCAGGATGTGGTAATATGACTTCTGGAGGTGCTGTCTTAGCAGGATTGTTAGGAGGAATTCTAGTTGTTTTTTCAATAGAATTTATAGAAAAGAAGTTAAAAATTGATGATGCAATTGGTGCTGCTTCTGTTCATGGTGTAGCTGGTGTTTGGGGTACTTTAGTAATTGGTCTCTGGGGTGTAGATGGAGATAAAGCTATTGGATTATTTAATGGTGGAGATGCTTCTCAATTAGGTACTCAAGCAATAGGCGCTTTAGCTTATGGATTATGGGCTGTGGTGTTGTCTTTTGTTATTTTCTTTATTTTAAAGAAAACGATAGGCTTAAGAGTAACTGAGGATGTTGAATTAGCAGGATTAGATATCTCTGAACATGGAACAATTGCTTATCCTGGAAAAAGAGACAGAGGTGAGTAATGAATTTCATAAAAAAATAAATATAATCTAAAAATTATTACCCTAAATGACTATTTAGACAGTGGTATAAATGCCACAACATATTATTGAATTCTATGAAAGGAAAAATGCATTGAAACCAATGCATTTTTCCTTCTTAGAAAATATTTTTAAAGAACCAGTATAAATTAAATAGAGGCAATAGACATGAAAGATCAAGGATTGTATTTAAGTGAGTTTGAACATGAAAATTGTGGCGCTGGTTTTATTTGTAACCTAAATGGAGAAAAGACAAATCAAATTATCCACGATGCTCTAGAAATTTTAGTAAAATTAGAACATCGAGGTGGAGTAAGTGCTGATGGTAAAACAGGAGATGGTGCTGGTTTGTTAATAGATATACCTCATATATATTTCAAACGTGTATGTGGTTTTACGATTCCAAATCAAAGAGACTACGCTGTTGGAATGATATTTTTACCAAAAAATGAAAACCAATATAGATATTGTAAAGATGTTTTTGTTAACGAAATAAAAAATCAAGGTCTTACTGTATTAGGATGGCGACCAGTTCCAGTAGACTCATCTCAACTTGGCCAAATAGCACTGGATTCAGAGCCAAATATTGAACAATTATTTATTGGTAAATCAACTGATTTTGATGAAGCTACTTTTAAAGCAAAGCTATATGTTGCTAGAAAAATAGCAGAACATACCATCAGAAAATCTAAAATTTCTGAAAGTAATTATTTTTATATCCCAAGTTTATCAATAACTACGATTATATATAAAGGGATTATAATGCCTGAAGATATTGGACCTTATTATAAAGATTTACAAGAAATAGATTTGGTGACACGTTTGGCATTAGTGCATCAGCGTTTCTCTACTAATACTATGCCAACTTGGGAGTTAGCACAACCCTTTAGACACATTTGCCAGAATGGAGAAATCAACACACTTCGTGGTAATGTAAGTAGAATGCGGGTTCGTGAAGAAATCATGAAAAGTGATGTTTTTGGTCCTCAAATTGATAAACTATTTCCAATCATTTTACCAGGAAAGTCTGATTCAGCTTCTATGGATATGGTGGTAGAATTATTAA
>CAZAIL010000175.1:0-3806 GCA_964485155.1 uncultured Flavobacterium sp. | reverse complement strand
TTATTACCATTGGAAAACCCATAGGAAACGGACATCCTTTGGCAGCTGTGGTTTGCACAGAAGCAGTAGCCAATAGTTTTGCCAATGGCATGGAGTTTTTTAACACCTTTGGAGGCAACCCTGTTTCTTGTGCTATAGGAACTGCAGTATTGCAAACAGTAAAAAAAGAAAAATTACAAGAAAATGCTTTAGAAGTTGGTACTTTTTTAAAAGAACAATTGCTTAATTTAGCCAAAGATTTCCCTATTATTGGTGACGTAAGAGGCCAAGGGTTTTTCTTAGGTATTGAATTGGTAGATACTCAAAAAAAACCATTACCCAAACAAACAGATTACCTAATAAACAGAATGAAAGCTCATGGTATTTTAATGAGTTCTGATGGTCTAGATCATAATGTATTAAAAATAAAACCTCCCTTAGTTTTTTCTAAAGAAAATGCACAACAGCTGTTGTGGTATCTCAGAAAAATATTAGCAGAAGATGTGATGAGAAGATTTTAGAAAGCCTCTTTTAGTTCAAAAAAAAAGATATTTTCTTTCAATATAAAGCCTTAGTTAATCTAGTGAAAAAATGAAGCTTGGTCAATTAGCATTAAAGGCTTATTTTTAAATTCTATAAACACCACTTATAATCATGCGTAACTTTTTTATCATATTCGCCCTTATTTCTTTTTCATTTTCAACTTTTTCTCAAAAAGAAAAAACAATAGAATCAAAAAAATGGGATGTAAACAACCCACACAAAGATTGGAATTATAAAACTTTCAATCTTTCTACTGATGAAGGAACCTGGATGAATTTAGATGTGAGCCCAGATGGAAAAACCATAGTTTTTGATATGCTAGGAGATATTTACACCATGCCCATTACTGGTGGTAAAGCAATGGCTTTAAGAACAGGTTTGGCCTATGAGGTACAGCCTAGATATAGCCCAGACGGAACCTATATTTCGTTTACTAGTGATGCAGAAGGTGGAAACAATATTTGGGTGATGTCTGCAGATGGAAAAAACGCAAAAGCTATTACCAAAGAAAAATTTAGATTACTTAACAATGCTGTTTGGACTCCTAACGGAAAGTCTCTTGTAGCAAGAAAGCATTATACATCTCAACGCTCTGTGGGTGCTGGAGAAATATGGCAATATCCATTAGTTGGTTCAGCAGGCCTACAAATCACAAAACGTAAAAATGATCAACAAGATGTAAATGATCCTTCAATATCTCCAGATGGAAAACATCTTTACTATGCAGAAGACATGTATCCTGGGGGTTTTTTTCAATATAACAAAGATCCTAACAGTCAGATCTATGTAATTAAGCAATATGATTTTACCACCGGAAAAACTAAAACAATAACTGGTGGACCTGGTGGTGCAACAAGACCTGTTGTTTCTAGAGATGGAAAAAACCTTGCTTTTGTAAAAAGAATTCGCGAACAAACGGTGTTATACATTCATGATTTAAAAACCGGAGAAGAAAGACCTATCTATTTTGATCTAGACAAAGACCAACAAGAAGCATGGGCTGTTTTTGGGGTGTACCCCTATTTTAGTTGGATGCCAAATCATAAAGACATTGTTTTTTGGAGCGGAGGTAAAATACATACCGTAAATATTGACTCTAAAGTGGTAAAAAATATTCCTTTTCAAGTTGATGCAGATATTAAATTAGCAGAAACTCATGGTGTAAAAAGGAAAGCTTTTACCGAGACTTTTACATCAAAAATGATCAAAGATGTAAAAACAGCTCCTAATGGAAAGAGTATAATTTTTACGTCACTTGGGCATATCTATAAAAAAACACTCCCAGACGGAATACCTACTAGAATTACAAATTTATTAGATTTTGAGGCGGATCCAAGTTTTTCTCCTGATGGTAAATCTGTATTATTTGTGACCTGGAATGATGAGAATTTAGGGGCAATTTACTCTGTAAAACTAGACGGAACAGGATTAAAAAAATTAACAAAACAAAAAGGAATCTATAGAACACCAGTCTATGACGGATCTGGAAGTAAAATTGCCTACAGAAAAGAAAGTGGGAATGGAGATCAAGGATTTGATTTTACTAAAATGACCGGTATTTATACAATGAGTTATACGGGTTCTTATCCAAAACGAATCTCTGAAACTGGAGAATTTCCTCAATTCTCTGAAGACAACAAACGAGTGTTTTTTCAAACAGGTGGTGCTTTCTTTGGGAATTTAACTAAAAAACTAAAAAGTGTAGACTTATCAGGAAATGATAAAAAAAGCCATTTTATCTCAAAACTTGCTAATAGAATTGTTCCTAGTCCAAACAATAAATGGGTTGCTATTATTCATTTACATAAAGTATATATTGCGCCATTTATTCAAAATGGTCAGGAGATTAACTTAGATATTAAGACCAAATCTTTTCATGTAGAAAGTTTGTCTGAGGAAGCAGGTATAGATATTCACTGGGCAGCTTCTAACAAAAAAGTTCATTGGACATTAGGAGGTGAATACTTTACAAAAAATCTTATTGATAACACCAAAGATCCTTTTGCTAAAACAAATTTAGACAGCTCAAAAGCAACTTCTTCATCTATTAACCTTACCGTAAAATCAGATGTTCCTGAAGGCATCATAGCTTTTACAAATGCTCGCTTAATAACCATGAATGGAAATGAAGTGATTGAAGAAGGGACTATTATTATCAATCAGAATAAAATAGATACCATTGGCACATCAGAAGAAATTGTAATTCCAGAGGGTGCAAAAGTCTATGACATGAAAGGAAAAACGATTATGCCTGGTATTGTAGATGTTCATGCGCATGTTGGGGCTTTTAGAAACGGATTAAGCACTCAAAAACATTGGCAATTTTATGCAAATTTAGCTTTTGGGGTTACCACTTCTCATGACCCTTCTGTACATACTAAAGCTGCTTTTACACTGGAGGAATTACAAAAAAGTGGACAAACAGTTGGGCCAAGATTATTTTCTACAGGATTTATTTTATATGGTGCCGAAGGCGATTTTAAAGCTGTTGTAAACAATTTAGATGATGCCCGTTTTGCCATTGAAAGAACCAAAGCATTTGGAGCAAAATCTGTAAAAAGTTACAACCAACCCAGAAGAGAACAGCGTCAGCAAATCATGCAGGCCGCCAAAGAATTGGGCGTAAATGTAGTACCTGAAGGGGGCTCTAACTTCTACTCTAATATGAGTATGATTTTTGACGGTCATACTGGAATTGAGCACAATATACCAGTAAACCCAGTTTATAAAGATGTACTATCTCTTTGGGGAAATAGCAAAACTGGCTACACACCAACATTAATTGTAAACTATGGTGGTATGAATGGTGAAATGTTCTTCTACGAAGAGAGTAATGTATGGGAAAATGAAACTTTACTTAAATACACTCCAAGATATGTAATTGACACAAGGTCTAGGCATAGAATAAAAATTCCAGCAAAGGAATACGAAAACGGTCATATTCTAACCTCTAAAACAGTGACAGATTTATCTAAGGTAGGTGTAAAAGTAAATTTAGGAGCACATGGTCAATTACAAGGGTTAGGAGCTCATTGGGAGCTTTGGATGTTGCAACAAGGAGGCATGTCTAATTTAGAGGTATTAAAGGCTGCAACAATTAATGGCGCAGAATATATTGGTATTGGTGATGAATTAGGGACTTTAGAAGTAGGAAAACTAGCTGATTTAATTGTGTTGGACAAAAACCCATTAGATAATATTAGACATACCAATACAGTAACCCACACCATGATTAATGGGCGATTGTATGATGTAAGCACTATGAATGAAATTGGAAATTACGA
>CAZAIL010000174.1:0-3820 GCA_964485155.1 uncultured Flavobacterium sp. | reverse complement strand
TGATATTTAAAAACAAAACTCTCCTAATCACAGGTGGAACAGGTTCATTTGGAAACGCAGTCCTGGATAAATTTCTTGCTTCTGATATAGCTGAAATACGAATTTTCTCCAGGGATGAAAAAAAACAACATGATATGCGTGTTGCTTATGATAACCCCAAGTTAAAGTTTTTTATAGGCGATGTAAGAGATTATCAAAGCATTTTAGAAGCTACCCGAGATGTTGATTATATATTTCATTCAGCAGCCTTAAAACAAGTGCCATCGTGCGAATTTTATCCAATTCAAGCAGTAAAGACAAATGTTTTAGGAACTGAAAATGTATTGAATGCTTCCATTACAAATAAGGTTAAAAAAGTAATTTGTTTGAGTACAGATAAAGCGGTTTATCCGATTAATGCAATGGGAGTATCAAAAGCGATGATGGAGAAAGTTTTTGTGGCCAAGTCACGCACCACCACCACAACGGTTATATGTGGTACACGATATGGAAATGTAATGGCCTCAAGAGGCTCTGTAATACCACATTTTATAGATCAAATTAAAAGCGGAAAACCAATTACAGTTACTGATCCTGACATGACAAGGTTTATGATGACTTTAGACCATGCAGTTGAGTTAGTGTTATATGCATTTAAAAATGGAAAGTCAGGAGATATTTTTGTTCAAAAATCACCAGCTAGTACTATAGGAGAATTAGCTATTTGTTTAAAAGACATATATAATTCTAAAGTTGAAATTAACAATATTGGAATAAGGCATGCGGAGAAAATGCACGAGACACTTTTAAGTAAGGAAGAGTTTATGGGTGCTGAAGATTTAGGAGAATATTATAAAGTAGCTGCGGATAATAGAGACTTAAATTACAACAAGTATTTTTCTGAAGGGACAAATAAAACTGAGCTAACAGAATTTAATTCTCAAAATACTCATAGACTTTCAAAAACTGAATTAAAAGAACTTCTCGCAAAAATTGATGTTAAATGAATAAGCTAAGAGTAGTAACAGTTTTAGGAACTAGACCAGAAATCATAAGACTTTCAGTTATAATAAAAAAGTTTGATCAGTTTTTTGATCACACTCTTGTTCATACAGGTCAAAATTATGACTATACTTTAAATGAAATATTCTTTGAGGAACTTGAAATAAGGAAGCCAGATTTTTTTTTGAAAGTTGTTGGTAAAAATTTAGGAGAAACTATGGGTAATGTGCTTTCTAAGTCCTACTCTCTTTTGGAAAAAATAAAACCTGAAGCGCTTTTAGTTTTAGGTGACACTAATAGCGCTTTATGCACTATTAGTGCTAAAAGACTAAAGATTCCAATATTCCATATGGAGGCAGGTAATCGTTGCTTTGATCAAAATGTACCAGAGGAATTAAATAGAAAAATAGCAGATCATACGTCAGATATTAACCTCACTTATACAGAAAATAGTAGAAGATATCTTTTAGCCGAAGGGTTTAGAAAGGATCATGTGTTTTGTGTTGGCTCTCCTTTAAAGGAAGTATTAGATTTTTATTCAGATAAAATAAATGGAAGTTTAATACTTGAGAAGCTTCAGTTGAACAAAAAAAAATACATTGTAGCTAGTATTCATAGAGAGGAAAACTTAGATATTGGCGATAATTTTAACAGTATAATAGATGCTTTAAATAAGGTAGTTGATTTATACGATGCGCAATTAATTTTCAGTACGCACCCAAGAACAAAAAATAAAATAGAGCAACTGAATTTAAAAGTTAGCTCGAGAATAAGTTTTGTCGATCCACTTGGGTTTTGCGACTATGTTTTCTTACAGAAAAATGCATTAATTACCTTGTCTGATAGTGGAACTATTTCTGAGGAAAGCACCATTTTGGGGTACAAAGCTGTAAGTATTAGAACAAGTACTGAAAGGCCAGAAGCAATAGATCATGGAAACATAGTGTTAGGTGACATTAAAACTGAAAATATTATTAATTCAATAAATATTACTTTAGCATTAAACGATAGATCAGATCCACCTCTTGAGTATTTAAAAACGGACAATTCAAATACTGTATTAAAACTCGTCCAAAGCTATACCCCAATAATTAATAGAGAAACTTGGAAAAAATAAACAAAAAAATCTTGGTTTTGGGTGGAGCAGGAATGCTTGGTCATGTTCTTTTAAAAAAGCTTAATGAAAACAAGGTTTTTGAAATATATGATATTACTAGAAATAAAAAAAACAGACCAAATAACTTTGAATGTGACGTAACCAATTTTGATTCTTTATTCAAAATCATAAAAAATGTTAACCCTAATTATATTATAAATTGTATTGGAATTTTAATCAAAGGTTCTTTAGAAGATCCCTCTAATGCAATACTTGTCAATGCTGTTTTACCTCACAAGTTAGTTCGATTTTCAAGAAATGTAAAAGCTAAGTTAATTCATATAAGTACAGATTGTGTTTTTGATGGTTATAAAGGGAGTTATAGTGAATCTGACAATAAAACCGCTCAAGACACATATGGTTTAAGTAAATCTTTAGGAGAAATTAAAGATAAAAACTTAACACTGAGAACTTCCATAATAGGGCCCGAGTTAAAAGACAATGGAGAAGGCTTATTTTCCTGGTTTATTAATCAAAAAGGTGAAGTAAATGGATTTACAGAGTCTATTTGGGGAGGTGTAACTACTTTGGTGTTAGCAGATATAATCATTAAATCAATTAATGAAAATCATACTGGTCTTATTCATATCACAAATGGGAAGCCTATTTCAAAGTATGATCTACTAAACTTGATAAAAGATAAGTTTGAGCTTAATAAAATAAATTTAAAAAGAGTTTGTGGTAAAAAAGTTGATAAATCATTAAAAACAAAATTCAGCTATTTTCAAATTCCAGCATACGAAGAAATGATTTTAGACATGAAAAATTTTATTAAAAATAATAATTACACATAAGTAATGAAAAAAGCATTTATAACAGGAATAACTGGACAAGATGGGGCTTATTTAGCAGAATTTCTTTTAGATAAAGGATATGAAGTGCATGGTTTAAAAAGAAGAACTTCTAGGTTTATAACAGATAGAATTGATCATTTATTAAAGTCTCATCAAGAAAAAGACAAAAAACTATTTTTACATTATGGTGACCTCACAGATACAAGTAATTTAATTTCTATTATTGGGCAAATTCAGCCGGATGAAATATATAATCTTGGAGCGATGAGTCATGTGCATGTTAGCTTTGAAACTCCTGAATACACTGCTAATGTTGATGGAATGGGTGTTCTTAGGATTTTAGAAGCAATTAGGATCTTAAAACTCGAAAATAAGACAAAGTTGTACCAAGCTTCAACAAGCGAGCTTTATGGTAAAGTTTTAGAAACACCTCAAAATGAACTTACTCCTTTTAATCCCAGATCACCATATGCAGTCGCAAAATTATACGCCTATTATATAATTAAGAATTATAGAGAAGCATATAAAATTTTTGCTTCTAATGGAATACTTTTTAATCATGAATCACCATATAGAGGAGAAACATTTGTAACAAGAAAGATAACTATTGCTTTAGCAAAAATTTATCATGGACTTGAAAGCAATCTATTTTTGGGGAATCTTGACGCAAAAAGAGATTGGGGACATGCCAAAGATTATGTAGAGGGGATGTGGAAAATTTTACAGCATGATAAACCAGACGATTTTGTTTTAGCAACAGGACAATCAATTACTGTTAGAGAGTTTATTATACTAGCCCTTGATAAATTGGGAATTGAAATTGAATTTCAAGGTAGCGAACTTCAAGAAATAGGAGTTGTAATAGCAAATAACAAATCAGCAAAAGTTA
>CAZAIL010000173.1:0-3843 GCA_964485155.1 uncultured Flavobacterium sp. | reverse complement strand
TGGTAAAGAAAGTATTCCAAAAATAATTCATCAATTATCTCACAGGAAACATGCAAAATATATTGCAGTTAATTGTGGAGCTATTCCTGAAGGAACAATAGATAGTGAATTATTTGGTCACGAAAAAGGTGCTTTTACTGGAGCATCAGCTGCACGTAAAGGGTATTTTGAAGTAGCAGATGGAGGAACAATTTTTTTAGATGAAGTCGGTGAATTACCATTAACAACTCAAGTTAGATTGTTACGTGTTTTAGAAAATGGTGAATTCATAAAAGTAGGATCATCTCAAGTTCAAATAACAAATGTCAGAATCGTTGCTGCAACGAACTTAAACATGCAACAAGCCATTGATAAGGAAAAATTTAGAGAAGATTTATATTATAGATTAAGTACTATTGAAATTCATCTTCCTCCTCTGAGAAACCGAAAAGAAGACATTCATTTATTGTTCAGAAAATTTGCCTCAGATTTCGCTCAAAAATACAGAATGCCAACGATTAGATTGGATGAAAATGCAACAAAACTTCTCTTAAATTATCGTTTCCCTGGCAACATTCGTCAATTAAGAAATATTGCAGAACAAATATCTGTAGTTGAAGAAAAAAGACTTGTAACTGCTGATAAAATAACTCAATACCTACCAAATAATAGAGGTAATCTACCAGCATTAATTGGAAGAGATTCAGATAAGAGTGATTTTGCAACTGAGAGAGATATTATGTATAAAATTCTTTTTGACATGAGGAATGATATTAATGATCTTAAAAAATTGACACTCGATTTAATGCGAACTGGAAACTCAGAAAAAGTAAAGGAAGAAAATCATCAATTAATCGAAAAAATCTATCAGGAAAATGAACAAGAACATTTTGCTACAGAGGTTGTTAAATTACCTCAACATCTAGACTCAAAAGATAATTATGATTTTGCTGAAGATATTGAAGAAACTGAAAACTTGTCATTACAAGAAAAAGAAATTGAAATGATTAAACGTTCTTTAGAGAAAAATAATAATAAGAGGAAGTTAGCTGCCAAAGAACTTGGTATTTCCGAAAGAACTTTGTACCGAAAAATCAAACAATACGATTTATAATTAAGTTATACATTTGAAATACTTATGAAAAAAATACCAATTTATTTCTTATTAATTATAACCACTATATTTTTTTATAATTGTGGTATTTACAAATTCAATGGTGGATCCACTGGTGATTCGAAAACTATTCAAGTAGATTTTTTCGCAAATCAGGCATCTTTAATTGAACCCCAATTAAGTCAAAGGTTCACGCAAGACATGCAAGACTTGTTTTTGCGTCAGACTAATTTAGATCTAATTAGAACAGGGGGTGATTTACGCTTTGAGGGTGAAATTACGGGATACAGAGTAAATCCAATGAGTGCAACTTCTCAGCAAACTGCAGCTCAAAATAGACTTACAATAACAGTAAATGTTCGTTTTTATAATCGTTTAAAAGAAGAGGATGATTTTGAAAAACAATTTTCTTTTTACTCAGATTTTGAAGCCAATGCTCAACTAACAGGAGGAGTATTGGATGCCGCTTTAGATGAAATTTTAGAGCGAATTATTCAGGATATTTTTAATGCATCTTTAGGGAACTGGTAATGAATTTAGAAACCTACATAAATTTAATCTCTAATTCTAATGACATCAAAGAAGGTCAAACCTCTGAATTAAAAAAAATTGTCAGAGAATATCCCTATTTTCAGTCTGCTAGAGCACTCTATTTGAAAGGCTTAAAAAACCAAGAAAGTTTTAGATATAATAACGAATTAAAAGTTACCGCAGCTTTCACTTCAGATAGAACAGTTTTATTTGACTTTATTACATCAAAGTCTTTTGAAAAAAAATCTGACATTCATAAAAATATTAATAAAAAAATAGCAGCTCAGTTTTCAGCTGATTTTCAAGAAAGTAATCCAAATATTCAAGAAGATTTAGACTTAAAAACACCAGTTAATTTTTCTGAAAATGAAACTCACTCTTTCCAAAAGTGGCTTCAAATTTCAACAAAAAAACCGATAGAAAGAGAGAAGGTAGAGATCATAACAAAAAAAAGTAATAAAGATTATTTGATTGACCGTTTTATAGATAAAAACCCAAAGATTATCTCTGTAAAAAAAGAGAACAATAAAATAATTTCAATCACTAAAAATAAGTCAGATAGTTCATTGATGACCGAAACTTTAGCCAAAGTGTATTTAGAACAAAAAAAATTCTCCGAAGCTGTAAAGGCTTATGAAATTTTAAGTTTGAAATATCCAGAAAAAAGTGGTTTCTTTGCTGACCAAATAAAAAGAACCAAAATTTTACAAAACAATAAATCATGAGTTATAACTTATTTTTAGGTGTTATACTACTTGTAGCAGTTATTTTAATATTAATAGTAATGGTGCAAAACCCAAAAGGTGGAGGCTTATCTTCTTCATTTGGTGGTGGCGGAGCTCAATCTTTAGGAGGCGTTCAAAACACAAATAATTTTTTAGACAGAACTACGTGGACACTTGCTATTGCTTTGTTTGCACTGATCTTGTTATCTAACTTTTCTATTGAAAGAAATAGTTCATCTGATATTAAATTAGACAACAGTTTAGAGGATATTAGAACAACTTCAAAAACAACTGATAATTTATTGCCAGTTTCAAACGATTCATTAAACTAATAAGTAATCTTACACATACAAAATGCCAACGAGAAATGACACGTTGGCATTTTTTTGTCTAAAAAATGAATTTTAAGATCGTATTTTGAAAAAATGTCATGTACCTTTAAATGGCATAATTTCTGACTTAAAATTAATAAGTTAATTATTATCAAATTAAAAAACATATTAATATGGAATTAAACATTCAGCCTCTAGCAGATAGAGTTCTAGTAGAACCAGTTGCAGCAGAAACCACTACAGCTTCAGGAATTATTATTCCAGACAACGCAAAAGAAAAACCACAAAAAGGTACTGTTGTTGCTGTTGGAACAGGTAAAAAAGATGAACCTTTAACAGTAAAAGTAGGTGACACTGTATTGTATGGAAAATACGGTGGAACCGAATTAAAACTTGAAGGAAAAGATTTTTTAATGATGCGTGAAAGCGATATTTTAGCAATTGTATAATTTTAAGAAAAACGAATCAAAATGGCAAAAGATATAAAATTTGATATTGAAGCAAGAGATGGCCTAAAAAAAGGTGTAGATGCGCTTGCAAACGCAGTAAAAGTTACCTTGGGTCCAAAAGGACGAAATGTTATTATTTCTAAATCATTTGGCTCACCAACAATAACCAAAGATGGAGTTACTGTAGCTAAAGAAGTAGAATTAGATGATGAGCTAGAAAACATGGGAGCTCAAATGGTAAAAGAAGTTGCTTCTAAAACCAATGATTTAGCTGGTGATGGTACCACTACAGCAACTGTTTTAGCTCAAGCAATAGTCAAAGAAGGATTAAAAAATGTTGCTGCCGGTGCAAATCCAATGGACCTAAAAAGAGGTATAGACAAAGCAGTTAAAGCGATTGTTTCTGATTTAGAAAAGCAAGCTCAAAAAGTAGGGAATTCATCAGAAAAAATAAAACAGGTTGCAGCTATATCTGCAAATAATGACAATACCATTGGCGACCTTATAGCCACAGCTTTTGAAAAAGTCGGAAAAGAAGGTGTTATTACTGTTGAAGAAGCGAAAGGGATGGAAACCTATGTAGATGTTGTTGAAGGAATGCAGTTTGATAGAGGGTATTTATCTCCTTATTTTGTTACGGATGCAGATAAAATGATTGCTGATTTAGAAAATCCATATATTTTATTATTTGATAAAAAGATTTCTAACTTAAA
>CAZAIL010000172.1:0-3847 GCA_964485155.1 uncultured Flavobacterium sp. | reverse complement strand
AAAGGGCTTGCCACAGCAAGATACCTTTGGTAGAACGACTGCGTGTTTTCACTGTCGTGTGTTTGAATGTTGCGGAACAGCATCTGATAGAACTGTAGGTCCGTTTGCCACTCGTTCTTAGCGCGCTTTTTGTCAGACCTGCTCAACCCGTCAAAATACAAGAGCTCCTCGTCTAAAAGGTCGGCAAATTCATTTGTGAGTTCTCGAGCCTGCTCTATGGCGCCCGCTCTATAATAAGCGTCGATAATTCCAAACAAGAAGTAGTTGTACCCGAACTTTTCCGATGGCATGATGTCCATGGCAAAGTCTAAGACCTCTACAGCCTTTTCATTATTTCCCTCCGCAATAAACTCGTTTGCTAATCGGCCAAAAATGGTGCGCAGGTTATAGCTTAAGCGCCTGTTGGTCTCGTCTAAGTACACATCTGGAAGCTCCATATTACCGTACGCGAACTTGTTGATTAAGTTGTTGTACATGATTTCTGTATCTACTTTACCAAAGTCTATGCCGCTGTTTGCCCCGGGATTAAATACCGGTACAAACCTGTATGCCATGCCCTCTAAGCGGAAGTATTCGTTGAGCCAAAAGAATGATTTAGCGCTGTTTCCCACGGTAATAGAGAAGTAAATCGGTCGTTCCCAATTGTTGTTTGCAATCAGGTCAATAACCATAAGATCACGCTTGGTGATCACATTGCTTTTCCAATCCCAATCAATATAGTCAACTACTTTCGCGGAATCAACGAGATCAACTACTCCGTTGGCTAGCACAGCCTCTTTATCTATGCTGATGCGTAGTTTCTTTTGTGGGTAAAGCGGCAGTTCTTTGTTACCGCCTGTTTTAAACTTTACTTGGGCATCATCGCGTTTTGTGAACTGAACAAAGTCTTTCACATCCCAGCGTCCTTTCACACCCATGTCTCTGTAGTACAATACGTCTCTAGTACCTTGAACGTACTGGTTCCATTCAAAGCTGAACGGTACCGCTTCGCCGTCATAGGCCTTGCGGCGCTGCTGGTCAATGTACCAATCGGTATTAAGTAAACTTAAATTGACTACCCGGACATCCGTTCTATAGCCTTCAACCTCCTGAACATACCACAATGGGAAGGTGTCGTTGTCCCCGTTTGTAAATAGTATTGCGTTCGGATCACAACTGTCTAAATATGCTTTCGCGATGTCACGCGCAGTATAGCGATTACTTCTATCGTGGTCATCCCAATTCTCCGCGGCCATGCGCAAGGGCACTGCAACCATGGAGATACCTATAACCAGGTAGGAAGCAACCATAGGGCTCATCTTTTTTCGTAATAAATCCCATAACCCGAGCGCACCAATCCCAATCCAGATGGCAAAGGCGTAGAAGGACCCTACAAAGGCATAATCACGCTCTCGCGGTTCAAAAGGCTTGTGGTTGGTGTAGACAACAATCGCTATCCCGGTCAACAGGAAGAAGAGCGTAACGGCCCAAGCATCTTTGTTGTTTTTCTTGAATTGGTACCAAATTCCAAAAACACCTAGCACGAATGGCAACATAAAATAACTGTTGCGAGAAGGGTTGTCCTTCCAAGCCTGGGGTAGATTGTCTTGATTTCCCAGTCTGATGGAATCAATGAAACTGATCCCGGTAATCCAATTCCCCTTCGTTAATTCATAGCGGTGCTGCTGATCATTTTGCTTCCCGGAGAAGTTCCACATGAAGTAACGCCACCACATTTTACCCACTTGATATTCAAAAAAGAAGCGTACATTTTGAGCAAACGTGATCGGTTTATCAGGGTCTGTAATGCCCATGATGTTAATATAGTTCTGCTTGTACTGTGGATCGTCGTTCCAAATTCGAGGGAAGAATCCTTGATACTTAGGATCATAATTAGGCTTGCTGGCCTTTTTTTCATCCGTTAACAGGTACTTCGCTGAGATGCTCAACGCTGCGTTTTTATCTGCAATGTAAGCCTCTGCCTCACCTCTAAGTTTGAATGCGGTGACCTGCTTAGGCCCCTTCATTACAGCAAAACCTTTTTGGTACACGGGAGTTCCGTCGTCAAAAGGCTGTGTTCGGTCATAAGGAGCATTGAAGCTCTTTCCATATAGAATAGGCCAGTCTCCATACTGCTCACGGTTGTAATAAGCGAGCAAAGACATGGCGTCTTCTGGGTTGTTTTCATCAATAGGCGTGTTCGCGTTAGAGCGGATCGCTAGAATGATAAACGTTGAATACCCCATAACAAGCAACATGATGGCTAGAACAGCTTGCTGGGCCAGTGGACGCTCTTTGCGCTTGGTCCATGCGAGACCAACAACAACAGAGGCGATAAGAATAATGGTTGCAGCAATGGTTCCAGAATTGAAGGGCATACCAAAGCTGTTAACAAAGGTGATCTCTAGCGTGCTAAATAAACGCAAAACCATTGGAATAATTAACGCAAAAACGATAGCCAGTACTCCGATACCGGTGGCATTAGCAATGATAAAACCATTGCGAGTAGGGCTAGGGTTTTTCTTAAAGTAATAGATCATAAAGATCGCCGGTATGGTCAAGAACACAAGAATGTGAACTCCAATAGAGAGACCAACTAAATAAGCAATCAGCAGCAACCAGCGATTTGCATGAGGATCTTCATCAACGACTTGTTCCCATTTTAAGATTGCCCAAAACGCTGCTGCGGTAAAGAAGGAGCTCATGGCATAGACCTCTCCCTCCACAGCGGAGAACCAGAAACTGTCAGAGAAGGTGTAGGCAAGCGCACCTACCGCACCTGCACCTAAAATGGCTACAATAGATGAATTATCAAGCTTTTCCTTGCCGCCAAGGAGTTTTAAGGAAAGCGCCGTAATGGTCCAAAACAAGAACAGAATACTAAATGAACTCGAGAGCGCGCTCAACGCATTGACCATTAACGCTTGATTTTCAGCGCTGCTAGCTAATTGTCCAAACAGGTTTCCCATTAACTGAAAGAAAGGAGCGCCTGGTGGGTGACCCACCTGTAGCTTCACAGAAGTAGCGATATATTCCCCACAATCCCAAAAACTGGTGGTGGGCTCTATCGTCATGAAATAAGTGAAGGTGGCTATCCCAAAAACGGCCCATCCTACTATAGTGTTAAGCTTCTTGTAATTCACGGCACGGTATTTTTTAACTAATCCTAAAGATTGTGATCTGGTAATGGGCTCGAAAATAAGAAAATCCAAGCCCTCAGCGGAACAAAAGATTGTTAAACAATGAAAATTTTGCGTAACTCTTTTTTGTAGTTTATCAATTGGCGTATATTTGCCGTCCCTAAAGGGAGAATTGTCCGATGGTGTAATGGCAACACTTCTGTTTTTGGTACAGACATTCAAGGTTCGAGTCCTTGTCGGATAACTCAGGAAAAGCCCCTCACGTAAGTGTGGGGCTTTTTTGTTGAGAAAAACGGTCACCCAGCAAGAAGCCTAGGATAAGCGTTCTCTTTTTAGGATTTATACGGACGAAAAAATGCACTCTCAGGTCAATCCTATTTTAGCATGTGGTAAAATAAGAGCTATTGGTGGCAAATAGCCAATGCCCGAACAACTCCGCGCTATAAAGGATGGTATATTTACCCTACTATGGCAAGAAAGCACAATAGACGAGCAAACAAACGTTCACAGAGTGTAGACATCAAAGAGTATGCTCAAAAAGTGGAAATTGTATTTCGCACTTTCCCTACCCGAAAATTTAACTACAAGCAAATTGCGTCACAACTGGGGTATAAGCCCGAGATGGTGAAAGCGAAAGTAGAAATGGCCCTATCTGACCTGATGCAATCTGGAAAGATTCTTATGGTGGACAGAGGCAAGTACAAGCTCAAATACACCGCCACTTATGC
>CAZAIL010000171.1:0-3849 GCA_964485155.1 uncultured Flavobacterium sp. | reverse complement strand
AAGGCTCGTAAAGCATGTATGGGAGGGCTTTTGCCTGTACTTTGAGCCGATCAAGCTCACGTTTAAGCTTCCACTTTGGTATCATGACCCGCCCTTCAAAAGCTACTTTCATAAAACTTACTCATAAAGTATTTGGGTATCTTCAACAACGAATAAGATTTTATCTTCTGCAAAGAAGGCTGTAGAATATTTTATAATGTTAGAACCTCTCCACCTAGCGAGGGGCATCGCCTAAACGTCAATTTGGCAATCACGAAATGATATCTCTCTTATAAAGTATGATGCCGAAACATCGTCAGTTAAGTGATTGTCAGAGTAAACTGACTTGGTACGAGCACGGTGCTAACCAAGCATCGTAAAATAATAAACGCTCCTCTTTCCACTACTTCAAAACTAGCCAAAAAATTATCTAAATGGCCTTGATGATGTATGTTCAGTTTCCAATGGCGCCCCAAAACGTTAGGGATCTGCTCCACGAATGTAGACGGCGTATCAGTCACAAAGCTATCATGTTTTGGTGCAGCCAGTTTGGCCCAATGTTTGTGGAGCATCCACAGTGCAACTCTCGGTGATTGGAGGGGATTTCCAGATTAGGTTTTAGGATAAACGACGATAGCGTGTTCGATTATTTTTTAAGAGTACTGGCCGCAATGGCAGGACATCGGAGCATACAAACAACGCAACGCTACATCGACGTTAATAATGATACGATTCGTAACACCGCTGAATTAATTCAACGTTCAAAAAATTAGCTGTTTTGCTCACTCAAAAACCGGATCTTCGAAGCCTGCAATTGAAGCTGCTTGTCGTTTGCACGTGAGCATATCTTTGTTCAAACACGGCGTAAGATAACTGTAGTGACACTCAATCATTACTCAATGTTTGCTGGTCAATCTATGTACAACGTAAGTGCTCTCCAATTAGTCAAAAAACATCATTGTCTTGGACTTGACTTGCAAATTTGAAGCCACAATATAAGGGTATAATATTCTTTCCGATAAGTATCCAAATAATCTAAAAATCTCATCGTAAATTGATAGTTCCTCGATTATCCCAAATAAAAATAAATAATATTTTTCAAAATTGTCCCAATCTGTTATAAAACAATTATTAATATAGCAAACGTTGCCATCTAAGCAGTCGGACACCAAACGGGGCGACAGTTCCCGCTCAAGAACTAACCTCATGTCGTGCCATGCATCTAAGTATTCGGTTTGAGAGGGATAGATCTTCTCTATAGCAGACAAGTACTGTTCTTGGACACTTTGATTTCGGAAGGACTTTCTATTTACAATAATATCATTTCCATACAATTCTGACTTTAGACATTCGTCTGTCTGATTTAAAAGATGAGATAGATATTTGTGTCTAAATTCGCTCCGAATATTTTTTTGTGCCCCTATGTTTAAATTCATTTTTACACGGATCAGTTGTGATCTAAAATTAGAAAGCTGTGGGGAGCCCAGATAGTACATCCGTCGATATTGAAGAAGCGCTAGCGTCTCACAGCTCCCTTTATAATGTTTATAAATATAGTCATACAATCGAAGGTCAGCATAAGCCTCACATCGAGATATATTGGCTATAGAAAAATTATCTGGTTCAGGGCCTAAAGATTTTTTATTACATAGGGCTGCACCTATATGAATAGGCCTTAGAAAATCCGATTGAGAAAGTAAAAAGCCTTTATGGTCTGCGATAAATGCTGTCATTTTACATTACTCAAGCAGATTTTCTGCAGACAAAAATTTTGCTATCGAAGGCCAAGTGCCTAGGTCTATGTAGCTTTCTAAGGGAAATGCGCTGATTTTTAAATTTAAAGAACTAAGTTCAACTTTCTCACGGTCAACAGATCTTTCCATAAGTTCAAGTATTTTTGAACCACATTCTCCTTTAAAACCAAAAGCGCCCCAAAAAGCATTGAATTTACGGGGGTCCCCACCAAGCGGCTTATCACAGAAATCTATGACTTCCGATCCATCAACATGCAAAGCACCTAGTTTCATTAATTTATTACGGTCGGTCTCTTCGACATATGCGAACACAAGATCTGCCCCAGACTCGAATTCCTGGATGAATTTTTCTGATAGAACTTCATTTCTTCTCGTCTTTAAAACTGAGTCTGGTAATAGGGCGACATTATACCCACCAAAAAATTTCTCTGCAGAGCGTATGCTTCCAGGCCATTCTGAGTAGAGTTCATTGAAGTAAACCGTATTTACAAGTGAAGATTTCACTATTTCACGTTGGACGTAGTCAACCACAATCTCTTTGCCCGGCGAAATCACGATAATAAGGCTTTCTGTAGTCTCAATATCCTCAACTAAATGATTTAGACTAAAATTTATCAAACTAGAATTTGGCAGAATTCTATGGATCTCCTTCGGGTAGGGAAGACTAAGACGAGTTCCTTTACCTGCGCAGGGAAGAATATATGTTAACATTAAGTTTTTCCAATTGTCTAGTAATGGACGAAGTCATGCGTGTCTGCTAATTTCTATCGATTTTTTTTCATATTTTGTCCAGTATTTTTGTACAACTTGTAGCACAGTTTATCCATGCGGATATTCGTCATTTTCTAGGCTGAAGAAGGCTGAATTTCGTTCCAGGGGCATGATCACTTCTCTACCCTGACCTCTGATGCCTACAGTGATAGCCCACCAATCAGTACTTGTGGGTGTCTACGTCACCAGCGAATAGATAACGACACCATCATTGATCAAAGCAAAGTCTGTGTTAGCCCCCATATTTTCAATGGAGTTGGCTTGTAGAACTACCAGGCCATTTTCAGCTTCATGGCGGATGTGGTCCCATCTATCGCCATGCCGAGTTTATCATTGCTGTAAGTCCAGAGCAATTCAGTTGCCTGATCTAACGCCTCCTGTTTCGCTTCCAAGATGCTCTGGTCCGACTATTCATGACGCACCGCGCGATTGTAGCGTTCAATATATGCGTCGTGCTGCAACTTGCCCAGTTGGATGCATTCAATACGAATGTCGCGCGCCTCAGCCCATGTTTTCAACGGCGCAACCATGCACTATTGTGAAAGTCTAATTTCTCAAATCGGCCTAATCAATGGAGCAAAATAGCTGGCTTTGGTAAAGAAAATAGTTAAGTTTGGGGTTTCTACACGCCTAAATGCCATTCCTGGAATTAAAATAAGCGAACAGCTTGATTAGCGATAAAATGTGGACATCGCCGATAGTCGAGAAGGAATTTTCCACCAAGTCTGTTACTCTTCAAGTACGGTTATCCAGCTATTTAGCAAGCCGCTGCGTGTATTGAACATAATTGATAAGGCGCCGATTCTACTACGAATAAGGCTGAACAACATTCTTTCAAACTGATATAGTGAAATCAGATTTAAATACATTAGCTCAATTATCAAAATAAAAAAAGTATAGAAACACTCTGGAATTATTTATCCTAGACATTTATCGTCAAAAACGGAATGAGCTTCGAACTGGCCGGCGCAAAAGATTAATAACGGAGCGAAAGTAAAGATGAAAAACACAAAAAGTTATCAGTCTTACGTTAAAAGCCCTTACAAAAGTGTCAAGCATACAACCTACTTTGATAGCTATGATCATTTTTTTGCGGGATTCAGAGACAAAGAAATTACATTTGTTGAAATTGGAGTTTTGGGAGGTGGTTCTTTATTTATGTGGCGTGACTATTTTGGACCAAAAGCAAGGATCATCGGTGTCGATTTAAACCCTGATGCAAAAAAATGGGAAGAACATGGTTTTGAAATCTTCATTGGAAGCCAATCTGATGAGTATTTCTGGGATAACTTTAAGTCACAAATTGGCAGTATTGATTTAGTGCTTGATGATGGTGGGCATTCAT
>CAZAIL010000170.1:0-3878 GCA_964485155.1 uncultured Flavobacterium sp. | reverse complement strand
ACCTTCGGGTTATGAGCCCGACGAGCTACCTACTGCTCTATCCCGCGATTTAGACCTCAAAGATACTGCAAAAAAAGACCAACCACCAAAAAAACCTCATTATTTTATTAGATTATTGGTAGTTTGTTGGCTTACAAGTTTATAGGAATAATAATCAAATCCATAAAAAACAATATATCTTTGCCTCATGACACACAAAGCAGGTTTTGTAAATATTATTGGAAATCCAAACGTTGGAAAATCAACTTTAATGAATGCTTTGGTAGGAGAAAAACTATCAATCATTACAGCAAAAGCACAGACCACTAGACATCGCATTCTTGGAATTGTTAATGACGAAGATCATCAAATCATTTTTTCAGATACCCCAGGAATTTTAAATCCTGCCTATCAGTTACAAGAATCTATGATGGATTTTGTGAAGTCTGCTTTTGATGATGCAGATATTTTAATTTACATGGTTGAAATTGGAGAAAAAGAATTAAAAAATGAGGCCTTTTTCAAACGAATTATCAACACAAAGATTCCTGTTATTCTATTAATTAATAAGATTGATAAATCTACACAAGAAGAGGTAGAAGAAAAAATAGCCTACTGGAAGAATAAAGTGCCAAACTCATTTACCTATGTAATTTCTGCACTAGAAAAATTTAATATAGAAACCGTTTTTAATAAAATAATTGAATTGCTCCCCGAAGGACCAGCATTTTACCCAAAAGATCAATTAACAGATAAACCTGAACGTTTTTTTGTGAATGAAAAAATACGAGAAAAAATTCTAACACATTACAAAAAAGAGATTCCATATTCTGTAGAAGTAGAAACTGAAAGTTTTATTGAAGAAGAGAAAATTATTCGAATTCGATCTCTAATTATGGTAGAAAGAGAAACACAAAAAGGAATTATTATTGGTCACAAAGGCGCTTCAATAAAAAGAGTGGGTGCCGAAGCCAGAAAAGATTTAGAGTTTTTCTTTGGAAAAAAAATATTTATAGAATTGTATGTCAAAGTAAATAAAAATTGGCGCTCAAATGATAAAGAACTCAAACGTTTTGGCTATAACCAAAAATGATTATAAACAAACTCACATCTCTTAGCTAGTCTACTGTAAAATAGTATCTTTGCACAAAATTTCACTTTCATGAGTAGTATTGTTGCCATAGTAGGAAGACCTAATGTTGGAAAATCAACACTTTTTAATCGTTTAGTACAACGTAGAGATGCTATTGTTGATGCTGTAAGTGGAGTTACTCGTGATAGACATTATGGAAAATCTGACTGGAATGGGAAAGAATTTTCTGTAATTGACACTGGTGGGTATGTAATTGGTTCAGATGATATATTTGAAGGTGAGATTAGAAAACAAGTTCAATTAGCTATCGAAGAATCAGACATTATTATTTTTGTTGTTGATGTAGAACAGGGAATTACTCCTATGGATGCTGAAGTGGCAAAAATTTTAAGAAAAGTAAAAAAACCTATTTTTACCGCTGTTAATAAGGTAGATAATGCCATGAGAGATGCTGATGCTGTTGAATTCTACAACCTTGGTCTTGGTGATTATCACACAATTTCTTCTATTAATGGAAGTGGAACTGGTGATATTTTAGATGCCATTGTTGCTAAAATGCCAGAACCTGAAGAAGTAGATTTAGACAAAGAAGAATTGCCGCGTTTTGCTGTTGTTGGAAGACCAAATGCAGGAAAATCATCTTTTATTAATGCCTTAATTGGTGAGGATAGAAATATTGTTACTGATATAGCAGGAACTACAAGAGATTCTATAGATACAAAATACAATCGTTTTGGGTTTGATTTTAATTTGGTAGATACTGCCGGAATTAGAAAGAAATCTAAAGTAAAAGAAGATTTAGAATTTTACTCTGTGATGCGTGCTGTTCGTACCATAGAATATTCAGATGTTGTTATTTTAATGGTAGATGCTACCCGAGGTTTTGAAAGCCAAGATCAAAATATTTTTTGGTTGGCTGATAAAAACAGAAAAGGTGTCATCATCTTAATTAACAAATGGGATTTAGTTGAAAAAGAAACCAATACCATGCGTGATTTTGAAGCAGAAATCCGTAGACAAATTGCTCCTTTTACAGATGTTCCAATCATTTTTACCTCAGTACTTACAAAACAACGTCTTTTAAAAGCTATTGAAACAGCTGTTGAAGTTTTTGAAAATAGAAAAAGAAGAATTTCTACAAGTAAGCTAAACGAAACCATGTTAGAAATTGTTCAGCAGAACTCTCCTCCTGCTACCAAAGGTAAGTTTGTGAAAATAAAATACTGCATGCAATTACCTACACAGACTCCTCAATTTGCGTTCTTTTCTAATCTCCCTCAGTACGTAAAAGAACCTTACAAACGGTATGTTGAGAATCAATTGAGAGAACATTATAACTTTTCTGGAGTTCCTATTACTATTTACTTTAGACAGAAGTAGATTCTTTTTATAGTTCTAAAAACGTCTCAGATATTGTCTGTAATTTCATACTATTTCAGTAATTTTATATAAAATTAAGAGAGATGATTACATGGAAAGATGTTATTCACTTTTCAGTGAATGGAAACCCCACGCCTCACAAAAGAGTTGAAAAAACTCAAGACGAATGGCGTGCAATATTAACCCCAGAACAATTTCAAATTAGTAGATTACATGGAACTGAAAGGCCTCATACAGGAGCTCTTTGTGCTATTTTTGATGAAGGTATTTATCAGTGTGTTTGTTGTGATACTGATTTGTTTGATGCTAGTATTAAATTTGATTCAAGTTCTGGATGGCCAAGTTTTACGCAACCCATCAAAGAAAATGCCATCAAATATATCAAAGACACAACCTATGGAATGGTGCGAGTTGAAGTTTTATGTAATACCTGTGACGGACATTTAGGTCATATTTTTCCAGACGGACCAAAACCAAGTGGTCTTCGCTATTGTGTGAATTCTGCATCTATGAAATTAAAAAAAGCATCTGAAAATGAGTAATTTAAAATTAGCCACATTTGGCGGTGGATGTTTTTGGTGTACAGAAACTGTTTTTCTAGAAGTTAAAGGTATTGAAAAAGTAGTCTCTGGATATTCTGGAGGCACTGCTCCAGGAAGACCAACCTATAGAGAAATATGCTCCGGATTAACTGGGCATGCAGAAGTTATTCAAATTACATATGATGCAAGTATTGTTTCTTACGAGACAATTTTAATCATCTTTATGACCACACACAACCCAACTCAATTAAACAGACAGGGAGCAGATGTAGGAACACAATACAGATCTGTTATTTTTTTTCACAATGAAAAACAACAAGAAATTGCAGAGCTAATTCTAAAAGAATTGGCACCACATTTTGATACTAAATTAGTTACAGAAATTAGTCCTTTAACTATTTTCTACGAAGCAGAAAAAGAACACCAAGCCTATTATAAAAACAATCAAAATTCTGGTTATTGTTCTTATGTTATCAATCCAAAATTACAACAATTGAGAAGCCTGCATGCAGATAAATTAAAGTAATCACAAAAGAATAAATATCACATTTATTTGTAAAGTTTCACAACTATAAACTAAAAAAATTGAACATACAACTAACAAATTTCTTCACAGACCAGCTACCTGCAGATCCAAACCTAGAAAATACTAGACGAGAGGTACTAGAAGCTGTGTATTCATTTGTTAGGCCAATTAAAACCTCAAATCCTACGTTACTTCATGTGTCTGATGAAATGCAACACACCCTTGAATTTTCTAATGAAGATATTCAATCTAAAGAATTTTTAGAATTTGTAACTGGAAATAGTATTTTAGAAAACTCAAAACCCTTTGCCATGTGTTATGCCGGACATCAATTTGGCAACTGGGCTGGTCAATTGGG
>CAZAIL010000169.1:0-3883 GCA_964485155.1 uncultured Flavobacterium sp. | reverse complement strand
ACGTAAGCTATTGGTTCCTCTAATTTTTACACTAATACCAGATCCAGGAGCACCTGCATTTTGAGTGACTTGAACACCAGCTGCTCTACCTTGTAATAGTTGATCTATTGTACCTGATTGATTTGCTACATTGTCTTTAACTTTCACAGATGATAATGCTCCCGTAACATCTTTTTTAAGTACGGTTCCATAACCTACCACTACAACTTCATCTAATTGTGTTTGGTCTGGAATCATTACTAAACTAACATTTGTCGTGTTAGAAACGTTTACCTCTTGGGTTGTATATCCTAGATAATAGAAAACTAAAATTTTAGTTTGATTAGAAGGAATTGTAATATTAAAATTCCCATCAAAGTCTGTAGTAACTCCTAAGTTTTTTGAATTTTTAACTAGAATGGTAACTCCAGGCAAAGGTAATCCCCCGTCATCAGTTACCGATCCTGTAATAGTTTTAGATTGTGAAAAGACCATCATGGGTAAAAAAACGATTAAGAAAAATATTTTGTTCATAATTTTTAATTTTTTGATATTTTTTGATTGATTAGTATACTCAAACTATCTACTATGTGATTGTATTCGCTTTCTACTGCTAAATTTCTGTTTTCATCGGGATCTATTTTATGATTGTATAACATTTTAGTAATCGTTTTACCTTTTTTTTGCCACTCTGTATAAAAATAGTTGTCAGCAATTAAAGTTTCTCCTCTTAAATAGCGAGCTAATGCTGTTTTTTTATGAATTTCTGAAGGATTCTTCAAAGCATTTACAAAAGATTCCCCTTCTAAATGTGTTGGCTGAGATATATTTGCCAATTCACAAATTGAAGGATATAAGTCAACTAATTCTGCTATTGAATTTGTTTTTTTATTTTTTGGAATATTAGAGGCATTTACTATTAGTGGAACCTGAAGCGCTACTTCAAAATTACTATGCTTTACCCATAAACCGTGTTCCATTAAACTCCAACCATGATCACCAACTAAAATAATAACAGTATTGTCTCGTAACCCTAAATTATCAATAGCATTTATTACTTTACCTATTTGAGCGTCTACATAACTTACGGAAGCATAATACCCATGAATTAATTTTTTGGCCATTGTTTCTGACACTTGGCCTTGTTTAGGGACCTGGTTATAATATCGTAATTCTCCCCACTTATGATTCGCTTTCTTTGGAGCTGATTTTGGGAAAACCGAATTTTTAGGTAATTCTATTTTTCCAGCATCGTATAAATCCCAATATTTTTTTGGAGCATTAAAAGGTAAATGTGGTTTTACAAAACCAACAGCCAAGAAAAATGGATTTCCTTCTTTCTTTAACTTTTTTAAGTCTTCAATTGACTTGTTCGCAGTTTTACCATCGTTATATGCATCATCTTTAACATCAATGTTTTCATACGCATACCCATGTTTCCCGTTTTCTTCTAAAGTAATACTTTCTTCAGAAATATAATTTCTCCATCCATTTTCAGAAGCATGCCATTCTTCATCCCACTCATCAATATCATTTTTTAAATGTGTAATTTTGCTATTACTAATGGTTGTATACCCTTCATTTTTTAAATGTTGTATTAGGTTTAATACATTTGGCGCTTCCTTTTTTATACTTGAAAAGTATGTTAAAAAACGGCTTGAAGTAGGTCTTAAACCAGTTAATAAACTTGCCCTTGACGCTCCACAAACAGGTACATTGCAATACGCTCTATTAAAGGTGACACCAGAATTAGCTAAGGCGTCTATATTTGGGCTGATAATTTGACTTTGTCCATAAATATTTAATTCTGGACGTAGGTCATCGACCATAATAAAGAGCACATTCTTTTTATTAGTAGCGGTTCTTGTATTATTTTCTTTTGTTGATTTACAACTTAAAAGAATTATAATACATCCTATAACTATTAATTTACAATGTCTCATTTACAGTTCGATTTTATTATTAATTGTTAAAATAACCTTTTTTAAATCTTTACTATTTGAGGAAGAACCTGTCATAATAGTAAATTTACCAGGCTCTACGCAGTAGACCATATTAATATCATAAAATGCCAAACTTTCTGCGTTTAATGAAAAAGTCACCTTTTTTGTTTCTCCTGCTTTAAGTACCACTCGTTTATATCCCTTTAATTCTTTGACAGCCCTTGTAGCACTGCTTACATTATCTCTAATATAAAGTTGAGCAATTTCTTCTCCATCAACAGCACCGGTATTTGTTATTTCAACAGTAACTGTAATTTCATTCTTTTTATTTAAAGTGTTATTTGATAACGAAGGCGCACTGTATTTATAATTAGTATAGCTTAATCCAAAACCAAAAGGATACAATGGTGTTTTCTTCTCATCTGCATATTTATGAAAATAAGCAGCGGGTTTGTGATTGTAAATCATTCGCAACTGCCCAACACTTCTTGCAATAGTTAACGGTAATTTGCCACTTGGATTCATCTCTCCAAATAAAACTTCTGCAACTGCCTGACCTCCTAAATTTCCTGGTTCCCAAGATTCTAGAATAGCAGGAATATTATCTTGAAGCCAAGGTTCAGAAATTGGTTTTCCGTTTACCAAAACAATAATTACGGGAGTTCCTGTTTCCTTAATAGCTTTTACTAAATCTAATTGCTTTCCAAATAAATTTAAAGACGCTCTAGCCATATTTTCACCAGCCGTTTTGTCTTCCCATTTGTAGCGCATAGAATTATCTCCTACAACAACAATTGCATAGTCAGCATTTCTTGCTTTATTTGCAGCTTCTTTAATTTTAGAATTTTTAATATTTCTAATATTTTCTCCAGAATTAAAAAAGTTCACAGCATAGCCTTTGGTTTCTCCTAAAGTTTTAATTCCTTCATAAATAGTAGTTACATTTTCATCAGGTTGAACTGCATGCCAATCACCTAAAATAGATTGGTTATTTGCATTGGGGCCGGTTACGAATAGTTTCTTTTTTGAAGTCGTTTTTTGTAAAGGTAAGATTCCATTATTTTTAAGTAATACAATCCCTTTTCTTGCAGATTCTAAAGCGGTAGCTTTGTGTTCTTCTGTAAAAAGTAATTCTTTCTTTTTCTCTAAATCCACAAAACGGTTTTCAAATAGCCCTAATCTAAATTTTGCAGTTAATATTTTTTTACAAGCATCATTTACACGACTTTCAGCAAGTCTTCCTTCTTTTACGGAAGCTATAATGGCGTTTGTAAATTTTGGTCCATGCATGTGCATATCCATTCCAGCATCAACAGACAAAAAAGAGGCTTCTTTCATGTCTTTTGCGGTATGATGTAATGTGTTAATACGTTCAATATCTAACCAATCACTTACGTAAAATCCTTTAAAATTTAATTCATTCCTTAATACATCTGTCATTAACCATTTGTTCATATGGCAAGGAATTCCGTTGAGCTCATTATGTGCAGCCATAATGGAATATACACCAGCATCAATAGCTTTTTTATAGGGTGGCAAATGCACTTCTCTTAAAGTACGAACAGAGATATCTGCAGGAGCTGCATTTAACCCATTGATTGATTCTCCTCCACCAATCATATGTTTTGCACAGGCTATTACTTTTTGAGTTCCTGTAAAATCATCTTGCTGAAATCCTTGAATCATCGCAGCGCCCATATTACCCACCATAAATGGATCTTCTCCTAATGTTTCTCCAACCCTTCCCCATCTAGGGTCTCTTAGTATATCTATATTTGGTGTGAAGGCCCAATGACTTCCAGTAGCACGCATTTCCTTGGCCGTTTGTTTCCCTACGGAGTAAAAAAAATCATCATCCCAAGTGGATGCTAATCCAATTGGTGATGGATATACCGTCGTACCAGAAACCAAAGCATTACCATGTATGGCATCAATCCCAATTAAAACTGGAATTTTAAGTG
>CAZAIL010000168.1:0-3976 GCA_964485155.1 uncultured Flavobacterium sp. | reverse complement strand
TGCTTTTCTGTGATTAGAAAAAAGGGTTGCTCTTAAGTGAGTATTTAAACATTCTAATTGATAATGCCCTCGGTTATATCAATATTTTATAGACGAAAGATCCATGTCATTTATAGCTAATGGCTGTTATTTTGAATATGTCTATGAAACCAGAGTGCCCATGATTAGTTAGTCACACATGCTCCAAAACTAGAGGAAGGAACCTCACAAAAATTAGTGGTCAAATTGAAAAATCAGTATTAAATTAACTTATTACTGGCAATTAAAACGTAGGTACAGTGTTTTGAGATTTAATATGTAGAAATTAGTTTTATAAATAATTTAATAAAATCTTAATGAAGCTGTTGAATACTTTTTAGATCAATGCTTTTTTTAATATCAACATATAATAAATTAACATTCTGAAAAATCTATTTCTTTTACTATTCATTGTTTCTATCTCTAGCTGTAGTAAAGAGCTTGTTGACGAAAAAAGTTTCAACTTCTTTGATGATAACTTTAAAAATAAAACTATTGTAGTAGCAGGTTCAACCCTTGATGACGGTGCAGTAATTTGGATTAACGAGAATAAAATTAAGTTAATTGGTACTGCTCTAGAAGCAACAGGTCTATTTCATTATAATAACAAGATATACGTAACAGGATGGACCTATGGAGGAACAGGGAGTGTTTGGGTTATGGATATGGATGGATCTAATCAAACTCAGACTGAACTTGAAGGAAAATTTTCGGAAGGCCAGAGAATAACGATTCATAACGGAGATATCTACGTTGGGGGTTATTTTCAAAACGGATCTTGTTTTTGGAAAAATGGATCTAAAACAAATCTTACTATAAATGCGGATTCTATGAGTTGGGGGGTTGGAGTTGATCAAGATAATAATCTATTCAACGTTGGTTATTATATGAAATCCCATTCACTAATACCGTCATATTGGAAAAATAGTAAAAGAAAAAACCTTAGTAAACCAACCCATGGTGATGGTGAGGCTAAGTATATTGAGATTGTAAACAACAAGAAGTTTATTGGAGGCACTACATCAGCACCACATAATTTTCTAGGTTATATAACTAAACCCACATATTGGGTTGGGGGTCAAAGAAAAACTGGAAATATTGGTTCTGTTGATGAGGGATGGCAGAGTAGTGAGGTTTTTGATATGTTGGTAGATGATCAAGAAAATGTATACTTAGCTGGTTTCTCTCAAGATATGGATGGTGAATATCCAACATATTGGAAAAACGGAGAAAAACATCTAATATCAAATGGTGAAGTATCGGGTGTTATTAGAGGTATAAAAACTGTTGATGGTGAACTATTATTAGCAGGGACCTTATCATATTTTCCAGGTACACCGTGTTTATGGTTTGGAGAAAAAATATATGTATATGATCAAAATGCTGTTGGTGAAGTTTGGGATATGTTAGTTATTAATTAAGAAGGAGCGAAAAGCGTAATTTAGGATCAATAAATTTTATAAAGGGGTTTAAAAAACATTCTCAAAACACCAATTTAAACTCGAGAAAAGTAGTGTTATTTCTATTTATTGGATTCACTCACTTCAGTTGAATGTTCACTTATCGATTCAGATCTTTTTTTAGAGGCATTAAATTTCAAATATATTTCATGAGAAGGTCTATTAACAGATGCTGTCCATCCACCTAATTGTGATGCAATTGAATACCCTATAGAAAAAGAAGAATTTAATTTAATTCCAGAGAGCAAACTTATATTTCCACCAGATTTATTTGCGGAGAATAAACCCCTTTGACTAGCCCCATAATTTACACCAAACCAAAATAAATTTTCATAAAAAACAATAGAGGAAATATCAATACTTGAAGGAGCATTAGCGGTTTTTTTTAATAAAAAGTTAGGATTAATTGTTAATTTATCACTTAACTCTTTTTTAAAACCACCTGATAAGTAATAATGTCTTTGTTTGTTTGTTATTTTATTTTCAAAGAAATAGGGTATAGAAAAACCTAGATATAATTTATCGGTTTGAAAATGTAATCCAAACCCGATATTTTCAACAAAATAACTATTTGTATTTCTAGCATTTGGATCAGATATGTCATCAAAGTCTGCACTACTTAAATTTATATTATGGTCATTACCACTCAGTTTAAGACCAAGTGAAAGTTTATGATTATTATTATTTAGTTGAAGATGATAAGCGGCGTTAATTACAATAAAATTATTGTTTACCGGTCCTATTTTATCATTAATTACCTCTAAACCAGCTCCTAAATTGTTTTTTAAGGGAGTACTTAAAAGGATTGAATTCGTTATTGGATTCCCATCAAATCCTATCCATTGCAAGTTGTGAATTGAGCTTATGGATAAATTTTCTTCCAGCCCAACAAAAGCAGGATTAAACAACTGGCTATTAAACATATAGTGATTGAAGCTTAGTTCTTGCTGTGCTCGAATCAAAAATATATTCAAGAATATAAAAAACATAACTATTTTAAAGTTATAATTATTCATTATTCATGCGTGTTAGATAGACATATCCTTTTTTCACATTGGATCCATCTCCATTTAAGTCTAAAACATAAAAGTATGTTCCCACAGGAAGATTTGAAGAGCTACTTCCACTTGAATTACTATTATCACTTCCGCCCCAATCATTTTGATATCCTTTGGATTCATATACACTTACTCCCCATCTATTGAAAATATAAATTTTGTTATTTGGATAATTTTCAACTAACCCCCCTCTGATAGTCCAGGTATCATTTATCCCATCTCCATCGGGAGAAAATGCGGTTGGAATATTTAAATTAGTAATTATTAACTCACTTGGCTGGGAAATGATTTCTTCTTGACAAAGATAACTAGGAGAGTTAGCTATGGCTCTGAAGCCCCATCCCTCCATGCTGAATGTAGGATTAGAAATTATTAATTTATTAGTTTTTGTTCCACCATACATAGTATCATCGGTAATTTCGATCCATTTACCTGTATTAGGCGAAGAAGTGTCTAAACTTTTATTTACCTGCCATTTATAAGCAATCTTATTTGCTGAATTGATCAGAATCGAAATTTCAATTTCTGATCCTCTAATAATCTTTGTCGTATTATTGGGCTCTTTAATTATTTCAAAAATGAGTGAGCCTGCATCCAAGAAATCTAATACTCCATTGATGTCATTATCTGCAATTTCTACATATCCTATACTTGAAGAAACCTTACCGTTAGAATCAATTTCAGGTATTCCGGAACCTATTATTCCATCTAAATCAAGATCAAGATAACCTGCTTCACTTGCATCAAAACATCCATCTCCATCACTATCCTTGTCTTGAGAATTTGGAATCCCATCATTATCTAAATCTCCACTACCCTCTTTAGTATCTTCGATACCATCATTATCATCATCTAAATCTTGATTATTTCCAACACTATCGTTGTCAGTATCAAACCATTCAAGTCTATTAAGTGGAAATTCATCAATAGAATTGATATAACTATCTCCATCACAATCTAAAGATCTCCACTGATCACTAAAAGGTCCATCAATAAATTCTAGATCAAAATCACAGGGGTCTTTGGGATTCGTTTTACTGTTTACAACTTCTTCATAGTTACTTATACCGTCTCCATCACAATCAAATCCCCTTTCTGGAAAAATAGTTATACTATAATAATTATAATCACATCTATCATAGACATCAGTCCCATCATTTATTTCATTTCCATTTAAGACTCCATCTCCATCACAATCTAAAGCTTGCCAAGCTAGACTGGTTCCTGTGCTTACACTATTAATATTTAAGCTACATCCATTAAACGGATCCGTATTATCGGTGGCCTCTTTTGAGTTTATAACACCATCACCATCACAGTCTTCTGATGAAGTTACTGCTAGAGTTATACTATTTATATTAAAGGAGCAGCTATTTAAAGGATCTGTTTTATCAACTCTTACTTCTGTTTCTCCAATCACTCCATCCCCATCACAATCTA
>CAZAIL010000167.1:0-3988 GCA_964485155.1 uncultured Flavobacterium sp. | reverse complement strand
ATTACGAGCAACCACCAATTCCAATGAATTTTGGACCTACAGGTGAAGCATAAATAATAAAAAACCCAAAACAATTGTTTTGGGTTTTTTTATTCAATTAACACATGAAGTTATTGTTATAAAAATATTATTCCTTCACTATTTTTAATAAGTGTGTTTTTTGATCTTTTGTGATTTTAGCAAAGTACATTCCTCTAGAGATATTGTCTAAATTAAAAATCACTTTTTTAGAATCATAAAAAGTTTTTTCACGTATTAATTGACTTGTAATATTGTATATTTCAATTTTAACTGATTGGTACTTATTTTCAAAAGAAAAATAAATGTCTTTTTTTGTGGGATTTGGATAATAATTAAAATCGATTGATTCATTTTCTGTTATTGAAAGAGAACTATTAATCATAACTACTTTTTCATCCCAACTTAAAATTTCATTTTCAATATAGAGCTTAACCTCATATTCTCCAATCTCTTCAAAGGTATGACTCGGGTTTTGTTCAGTACTGATATTTCCATCACCAAAATCCCAACGCCAAGAAAGAGCTCCAATACTCGTATCAATAAAATCAACAGTTAGATCATTATTAGAATGAGAAAAATTGGCAGTTGGTTTGTGTTGGTGCCATAAAAAATTTGTAATTTTTTCAAAAATAATTTCCCAGTACTCGTTTCCCCCAATACCATTACTCCAAGTTCCATTGTCTGTTCCATAAAACTCATGCTCTCCATCAGGAACAAAATAAGTTTCTTTATTTGTTAGTTCTAGTGCTTCAAGTCTATTATTTATTTCATTACTTCCATAGGTGTAATTTAATGCAGCATATCCAAAAGGTGAACCTATTTCAAAAGGGACTACAGAGTCAATACCTCCATGAATTAGAAATACAGGTTTGTCATTATTTGAATTTATAAGATCTGTATTTTGAATAGCACCCCACAAAGCAACAACCGCATCTGGTTGACCATCAAAATTGAGATTATTTCCAACGTTTAAAGGTCCCAAATCTGGTGCTGTATGACTAAAAGGTGGAGTTAGGTTTATGTATGATACAGTTCCAATGTCTTCAGGTAACTCATCATCATTCATATATATACTATGTAATCCGATAAAGGAGCCTGCACTACTTCCTACAAAATATATTTTTTCCGAATCAACATTGTACATACTAGCATTTGCTCTGAGATATCGTACTGCAGCCATTCCATCTTGTATACCTCTATAAACAGCTCTAGTACCATGTGTATTTGGATTCGTGATAATATTAAAACCTAATCTATATTCTATAGTAGCCGTCACATAACCTTTTTTAGATAAAGAATCACAAAAAGCCATCATGTCATCATGGTTTTTATTTCCTGAAAGAAATCCTCCTGAATGTGCAAATATGATTGCAGGCTTATTTTCATTTGTGTCTCCTTCTGGAACAAAAATATCCATTTTTAATTCTTGACTAGTAGTGTTAATTTCAACAGTATATGGATAATCTATAAAAGGTGCGTTTTGATAGACTACATTTTCCGTAACTTCAACTGCAGAAAAAAGGGTTTCGGTATACCTATATTCTTGAGCTTGTGTGATAGATTGAAAGAATATTATTGTTAAAAAAGCACCAATTGTTTTAAAATTAATTCTCATGTTTGATAGATGAAATTATAGCTCTAAATTATTGTGTAGTAAAAATAGTTTATTAAACTTACAATAGTTTTATGACCATAACAAAAATCATATTTTTAATGAATTTTTTTGTTGAAAAAACTTATGAAATAGAGCAGCGATGCTTTAAGAGTAAAAAAACACTATATTTTTCGTGTTTTATTAAGCAACCAAAAGTCAGCTAATACCAAAGCTGTTAGTGCTTCAATGATAGGTACAGCTCTTGGAACCACACAAGGATCATGACGTCCCTTACCCATAATTTTTGTTTCTTCTCCTTTAGAGTTGATGGTGTTTTGATTTTGCATGATGGTGGCCACTGGTTTAAAAGCGACTCTAAAATAAATATCCATACCGTTGCTAATCCCTCCTTGAATGCCACCTGAAAGATTGGTTTGAGTTGATCCGTCTGCATTAAAAACATCGTTATGCTGACTTCCATTCATCTTAGTTCCTTCAAAACCACTACCAAATTCAAAACCTTTAACAGCATTTAAAGTAAGCATGGCATTTCCTAGGGCAGCATGAAGTTTATTAAAAATAGGTTCACCTAAGCCTACAGGAATATTTTTTGCAACACAAGAAATAGTTCCACCTATGGTATCACCTTGCTTTCGAGTTTCTTTGATTTTATTAATCATAAGAGCTGCCATTTTCTCATCAGGACAACGAACAATGTTTGTCTCAGTTTTTGAGAAATCTAACTGTTGGTATTCTTTACTCATTTCTAAATCACCAACCGAAGAAGTATAGGCATTGATAGAAATGTTAGCAATTAATTGTTTAGCCAATGCACCAGCTACAACCCAGTTGGCAGTTTCTCTTGCAGAGGAACGACCGCCACCGCGATAATCTCTTATACCAAACTTCTTATCGTAGGTAAAATCTGCATGAGAAGGTCTGTACACATCTGTGTTATGAGAATAATCATGTGATTTTTGATTGGTATTCTTAATGATAAATCCAATGGAAGTTCCTGTTGTTTTACCCTCAAAAATTCCTGATAGAAATTCTACGGTATCTGGCTCTTTACGTTGAGTAACAATTTTTGATTGGCCGGGTTTTCTTCTGTTTAATTCTTCTTGAATTGCATTAAAATCTACCACAAGACCCGCAGGGAATCCATCAATAACACCCCCTATAGCAGAGCCGTGTGACTCTCCGTAGGTAGTTAGTTTTAATAAATTTCCAAATGAATTAAAAGCCATTAAAAAAGATCTAAAATATGAGAAGCTAAGATACTATAAAAATCAGGAAACCATAGTTTTATTGCCATTGCTAATACCATAATAATAAGCACTTTTTTTACGAATCCGTCACCTTTACTAACAGACCACCTGCTCATAACCCAAGCCCCAGAAGCATTTCCAATAGAAAGAATGAAACCGTACATCCAATTAATACTATCATTGTAAGCAAAAATACCGATGGAAGCCACGCAATATGTAAGTACCACAAAAACCTTAATTGCATTGCTTTTCACTAAAGAGATATGGTTAATACTAGACAAGGCTACTAGTATTATAAATCCAACACCAGCTTGTATAAAACCACCATACAATCCTATAAAAAAAAAGGCTATTATGCTTAGCCAAAAGTATTTCCCCGTTATCCTTTCTAAACTATTTTTTGATGAAGTTTTAGGACTTAGAACCATGTATGCTACAATCACCACCATGATAACACCCAATATTTTATTAAAAAGTTCGCCTTCAATTTTTACACCGGCAATTGCACCTATCACGGCACCAATAGTTGCCGGAATTGCTAAATAGATACTAAATGGAAATGTATTTACACCTTTACTTTGGAAGCCTTTTACGGCAAATATATTTTGAATTACAATGGCAATTCTGTTGGTTCCGTTGGCTATATTTGGTGGCAATCCTAAGAAAATTAACATAGGTAAGGTAAGTAATGAGCCACCACCTGCAACGACGTTAATCACTCCAGCAATGAACCCAACAAGTACTAACAATAAATAGTCTAACATGTTGTCTTATTTATTCTTTAAAAGTATTATAAATAAAGAAGAAATACACCTTAAAAATAATCCATTAAAAAAAGCATAAATGCTTTTACAAAATGAAAAGCTTTTCTATATTTGCACCCGCTATCAGTTATTTGATTGGCGCGACCGGAGAAATGGCAGAGTGGTCGAATGCGGCAGTCTTGAAAACTGTTGACTGTTACAGGTCCGGGGGTTCGAATCCCTCTTTCTCCGCAAAAGGAAACCCACAACGTTTGTTGTGGGTTTTTTATTTCCCAAAAAAAACCAAACTTGTTTGAGTTTTTTTTGGGAAATAAAAAAGACAAAATTCTTGGAAAGAATTT
>CAZAIL010000166.1:0-4004 GCA_964485155.1 uncultured Flavobacterium sp. | reverse complement strand
GGAATCAATTCTAATGCCCAAATTCCCTCAGGTTATTATAATTCTGCAACAGGAAGTGAATATGTGCTAAAAACACAATTAAAATCTATTATTTCAAGTGGTCATGTAGACCAAGGATATGGAGATTTATATAATGCATATGTAAGTAGTGATAGCGATTTTTTCTACGAAAATGATAATACTATTTTAGATATGTATTCTGAAAATCCAACCGGAACAGATACATATAATTACGAACATGACGGTGATAGAAGATGTGGGAATTATAATTCTGAAAATGATTGCTACAATCGTGAACATATTTTTCCTCAAGGTTTTTTTAACCAACAACTACCGATGAGGTCAGATATTCATCATGTAGTTCCAACAGATGGTTATGTAAATGGTAGGAGGTCTAATAATCCTTTTGGTGAAGTTTCAAATGCAACATGGACATCTAATAATGGTTCAAAAGTAGGGCAAAACACGTATGGTTCATATTCGGGAGTTGTTTTTGAACCCATCGATGAATTTAAAGGAGATATAGCAAGAATGCTATTATATTTTGCAGTGAGATATGAGGACGACGTAACAAGTAATACTTGGGATAGTCATACCACTACTAATAACCCTTTAAACGGAAGTAATAATCAAGTATATGAAACTTGGTATATTCAATTACTTAATAATTGGCATATTAATGATCCTGTAAGTGATCGAGAAATACTAAGAAATAACGAAGCTTATGCCTTTCAAGGAAATAGAAACCCTTTTATAGATCATCCAGAATATGTGAATACTATTTGGGGCAATGTTCTTTCTAATACTGATTATTCATTTAATAAAAATATTAAAATTTACCCTAACCCTTCATCATTAGAGTATGTTTATATTAAAAGCGTTGAAGATATTCAAATAAAGGTATTCAGTATTCTTGGAAAAAAGTTAACAAAAACTAGCATAAAAAAATCAAATCATACACTAGATATTTCCAATTTCGCTAAAGGTGTGTATCTCTTAAAAATTTCAAATAATCAAAACTCAACTATTAGGAAATTTATCAAAAAATAGTGAGTTATTATTTTTTGATGAATTTTTGTTGAAATATTTTTTTTGACTCCACATCTTTAATTTTAAGAATATATATACCTTTTACTAAAGAGTGAAGATTCATCTGATTATTCCCAACAATACTTTGTTCATGAACTAATTGCCCTCTTATATTATAAATAGAAACTTGATAATTTCCATACTCTAAAAGAATAGTCAACTGGATTTCAACTGGATTAGGGTATATCGTAATTGCTTTAGCAAAAACTTCATTATTAGAGGAAAGTTGGCTACCTACAATAGTAAGATTTCCATCGATATCAAAAGGGGTTGACCAAATCTCATTGATATAAACATCTGTTCCTGTTAAGGTTTTCAAGAAAGCAACTAATGCATCTTTTTCATTATTAGTAAGATTTAAGTTCAGAGGACCTGAGCCTGGAGGATTCAATCTATTATCTAGATTTGTATTTGTAGGATTATTAGGAATAAAATTATAATGATTTATTACATCTAAAAGTGATGTGAGGCTACCGTCATGCATTAAAGGGCCGTTCAAACTACCATCAGGATTTACGACATCTCTCAAAGAAGGAGATCTTGTATTTGTGACATCTATTTCAGTAGTGCTTCCTGCTACTCCAATAATTCCGTTATTTAATGTGTTTGGATCTATATCAAATTCTGGGGGCGCATGGCATGCAGCGCATCCAGCTCCTCCATTTTGTGGCGGGGCTAAAAACAATTGCTTTCCTAAATTTTCTTGAGTTGTATAATTTGGAAAAGGAGCATTTGGATTTGGCACTTGAATCAATCCATCATCAAATTTAGAATCAAAAGATTGGATACTTCTTACAAATTGAGCCAAAGCTCTTTGAATTTTATTTTCATCAATACTTGAACTCCCATAAGCAAACTCAAACAATGTTTGATAGTAATCTATTGCAGAAAGTTTTAGTACTAAATCATCGAAATCAGGATTTCCATTAGTACCACTAAAACCCATTTCTACGTGATCTTGAATAGGTTGTGTTACTTGATCTTCAAGAGAAGCTGCTCTTTCATCCCAAAAAAAATTTCCTTCGTTTGAAAAACGACTGTTAATTAAACGCATAGAATGTCTTCCCGTATTTTCTCCATTTAATCCAACGCTCGTTACTAAAGGGTCACTAAAAGCAAAAGCTTGTTGATGACAACTAGCACAGGAAACCGTATTATTATCAGATAAATTTTTATCATAAAATAAAACCCTTCCTAAAGTTGCAGTTTTATTATCTATTTGATTCGTATTCGGTGTATTATCTTTTGTTATATAATTGGGAACTTGTTGATTGTCATAATTAAATAAATTATCTAAATCAACTGTACTACTAATAATGATGAAAGCAAGTCCTAAAATGGTTATAATTTGAGTTGTTTTATTATGCATGTAAGCTTGGTTAGATTAATTCTTAGGTCTTTAGATACAATACACCATAAATACTTGTGTTTTTTGTTGATAAATGCTTTATAAACTTATAAAAAAAAAACATTAGAGTAATAAAATTTAGAGCGAAAATTTTAAATTTGCGTATTAATCAACATTATACAAATCATATAAAGAATGATCAATTTCTTTGGAAATAAAAACAGTAAAATAATTGCTGTTCAAACAACAGAAGAATTAAGTATAGAAAATAAATTAAAGTTAACATGGTTGTTTTCTTGTTCTGAACTTGTTGGAGAAGAAAATAATAAACCCTTAGCATCTATAGATGCTTTTTTTATTGGCCCAAGGGCAGCTATGATAACTCCTTGGAGTACCAATGCTGTAGAAATTACCCAAAATATGGGGATCATTGGAATTATAAGAATTGAAGAATTTATAACTGTTGATGAAGAATTTACTGATTTTGACGCTATGATTTTTCAAAAATTCAACAAATTAAATCAAGATTCATTTACGATTAATATAGAACCAGAAGCTATTTTAGAAATTGATGATATAGCAGACTATAACGCTAAAGAAGGCTTGGCTTTAAATGATGATGAAGTAGCGTATCTAAATACTGTTTCCGAAAAAATTAAAAGAAAACTAACAGATTCTGAAGTTTTTGGGTTTTCTCAAGTAAATTCTGAACATTGTAGACATAAGATTTTTAATGGAACCTTTGTAATTGATGGAATAGAGAAGCCTTCTTCTTTATTTAAAATGATCAAAGAAACATCTAAACAACATCCAAATGATATTGTCTCTGCCTACAAAGACAATGTAGCTTTTATAAAAGGACCAACAGTTGAACAATTTGCTCCAAAAAGAGCTGATATTCCTGATTATTATAAGAAAGAAGATTTTAATTCTGTTATTTCTATAAAAGCAGAAACACATAATTTCCCAACTACTGTAGAACCATTTAATGGAGCTGCTACAGGTTCTGGAGGAGAAATAAGAGATCGTTTAGCTGGAGGAAAAGGATCACTTCCTTTAGCTGGAACCGCTGTTTACATGACCTCATATTCTCGTTTAAAAAAAGATAGATTTTGGGAACAAAAAATGAAAGAACGTCCTTGGTTGTATCAAACACCTATGGATATTTTAATAAAAGCTTCTAATGGAGCCTCTGATTTTGGAAATAAGTTTGGTCAACCATTAATTACAGGATCTGTATTAACTTTTGAACATGAAGAAAATTCTTCTTCTAGTTCATCTAAGCCTAGAAAACTTGGTTTTGATAAAGTAATCATGCAAGCTGGAGGTATTGGTTATGGAAAAGCTGACCAAGCGTTAAAAGACACTCCTAAAGAAGGTGATAAAATTGTAATTTTAGGAGGAGAAAATTATAGGATAGGAATGGGTGGTGCTGCAGTTTCTTCTGCAGATACTGGAGATTTTGCTTCAGGGATTGAGTTAAACGCAGTACAACGTTCTAACCCAGAAATGCAAAAACGTGCTGCCAATGCAGTTAGAGGAATGGTAGAAAGTGAAGAAAATTTCA
>CAZAIL010000165.1:0-4008 GCA_964485155.1 uncultured Flavobacterium sp. | reverse complement strand
GAGAACCATGAGTTAAATGACCTCCATGAGATAAATCAAAACCTAAAATTTTATCACCCGGTTGAAGACACGCATGAAAAACGGCTGTATTTGCTTGAGAACCTGAGTGGGGTTGAACATTTGCATATTCAGCTCCATATAATTCTTTTGCTCTATCTATTGCTAACTGTTCAACAATATCAACAATTTGACATCCACCATAATATCTTTTTTGAGGATATCCTTCTGCATATTTATTTGTTAAAACAGAACCAGCTGCTTCCATTACTTGATCACTCACAAAATTCTCTGAAGCTATTAATTCTAAGCCGTTTAGCTGTCTCTCTTTTTCAGCCTCTATTAATTCAAAAATTTCTGTATCTCGTTGCATTGTTAAAATTTAATTAAGAAATTCAAATGTAGTAAAAAAACGTTTTTAAGATGATAACTTTCCACTATATTTGATACAAACTTTATCAACAATTTTTAATGAAAATAACAGCCAATAATCCAAAAAGAAAATCATGGTTAAAAGTTTCTACAAACTCTGATTTCCCTATTCAAAACATACCCTTTGGAGTTTTTATCACCAAAGATGATATCATTACAATTGGTAGTAGAATTGGAGACTTTGCAATTGATTTAGGAGCATTTCATCAGTTAGGATATTTTGATGGAATTCCACTTACTGATGATATTTTTTTACAAGACAATTTAAACGATTTTATTGCTGATGGTAGAAAAACATGGCGATTGGTTAGAAATAGAATTGCAGATGTTTTCGACGTAACCAATGGTGCATTAAGAGACAATGCAGCTCACAAAGACAAGGTTATTTTTAGAATGGATGAGGTAGAAATGCTTCTACCTGTTAGTATTGGTGATTATACAGATTTCTATGCAAGTAAAGAGCATGCCACTAATGTAGGAAGTTTATTTAGAGATCCTAAAAATGCATTGTTGCCAAACTGGTTGCATATTCCTATTGGATATCACGGGAGGAGTTCTTCAATCATTCCATCAGGTACACCAGTTAGAAGACCATATGGTCAAACAAGACCACCAGAAGGAACCAATACTCCAGGCTTTGGTCCTTCTAAATTATTAGATTTTGAATTAGAAATGGCATTCATAACTACTGCTTCCAATAATTTAGGTGAAAGAATCCCTATTGAAGAAGCTGAAGAATATATTTTTGGTTTGGTACAGTTTAATGATTGGTCTGCAAGAGATATTCAGGCGTGGGAATATGTTCCATTAGGGCCGTTTTTAGGTAAAAGTTTTGCATCAACAATATCTCCTTGGATTGTAACCCTAGATGCCTTAGAACCTTTTAGGGTAGAAAATCCAAAACAAGATTTTAAACCACT
The DNA here is from genome assembly GCA_964485155.1 of uncultured Flavobacterium sp. Lineage (GTDB taxonomy): Bacteria > Bacteroidota > Bacteroidia > Flavobacteriales > Flavobacteriaceae > Polaribacter. The sequence continues at coordinate 2,659 of CAZAIL010000165.1, read as the reverse complement.
TCCATATCTACAAAATGAAGGAAAGGGAAGTTTTGACATTAATCTTCAAGTAGGAATTCAACCAGAAGGAGAAAAAGAGACAATTGTAGCTAATTCTAACTTTAAGTATATGTATTGGACAATGGCCCAGCAATTGGCTCATCATACTGTTAATGGTTGTCCTGTTAATGCTGGAGATATGATGGGAAGTGGCACTATATCTGGACCTACAAAAGATAGTTATGGTTCAATGTTAGAATTAACTTGGAGAGGTCAGAATCCCATAAAAATGAATGATGGGTCTGAAAGAAAATTTATAAATGATAACGATACTGTTATAATGAGAGCTCATTGCCAAAATGAAACGATACGAATTGGTTTTGGTGAATGCACAGGTAAAATTTTACCAGCGAAATAATATATAAAATTTTAAACTAAAAAAAGCTTCCAATTTGGAAGCTTTTTTTAGTTTAAAATTTATTCTTCAACTGGCGGATGACCATGAATTTTTTCAAAATCAATATCGAAATTTTTTCTCAAATAAGCATTTAATTTTTTACGATAATCTTCTTTAAGCCATGTAACAAAATTATGTGTGCTTTTTGATATACATTTAGAATATCTATCTATACGGTCATCTATTTCCTCTCCTATCATTTTTGCTAATGCAAGAGAATCATAAACATCTTCGCTGTTTTCAATACATATTTTTGCATGATGTATAATGGATCTTTCCAGTACTTTTTTTGAGGACTCACCAGCTCTAATGGTACTTAAATATTCTTTCTTAATATCAAAGTAAAGATTTGTAGATTTGGAAAACTCTTTTTTAACATTATCAGGAAGTTCAAATTTAAAAGCTCCTTCAATCTCTTCATCAGATAGAATTGCATCTAAATAATAATCTGGGGCTCTAAACATTTTTTGCCAATCTAAATCTGCTCCCCATGGACCAAATCTGTGAAAATTATTACCCAAATCTATAACATTAAACGTTGATTTGTAATCTAAAACTCTAGAACCACGACCTATCATTTGATAATATAAAGTTAACGATTTAGTCGCCCTATTTAAAATGATAGATTCTATGGTGGGTTCGTCAAATCCAGTAGTTAAAATACTTACTGAAGTTATGATAGCATTTGGTGTTTTTTTAAACCATCTTAGAATAAAATCTCTCTCTTTTTTTGTGTTAGTATTATCTAAATGAGCAATTGGGTATCCTGCTTTTTTAAACGCATGATAAACCTGAATAGAAGTATGAATACCATTATTAAATATTAATGTTTTCTTACCTTTTGAAGTCTCTTCATAAGCACCAACTAATTTTGATAACATATCAACATTGGTATACAAGTCTTCTGAGGATTTAACGGTATAATCACCATTTGCACCTACTTCTAAAGAAGTTAAACCAACATTATAAGAAAACATATTTGCACTAGCCAAAAAATGATGTTCGATAAGATGCTCTATTGTCTCTCCTACAAACAGCTCTTGGTAGTTTTCATACATTGGTAGTTTTATATTAGAACTTAAAGGTGTAGCTGTAACACCTAATATAAAAGATTGATCAAAAAATTTAAAAATTTTTGTAAATGAGTTATAGTGAGCTTCATCTACAATCACCAAACCAATATCAGAAATATCTAATTTATCATCTGTTAATCTATTCTTCAACGTTTCCACCATGGCAACAAAACAATTATAATTGTCTTGGTCATCTAAATTTGCCGTACTGTTAATAATTTTATTGCAAACTCCAAATTCATCTAGCATATTTGAAGTTTGTTTACTTAGTTCAATTCTGTGTGTTAAGACTAATACTTTCTTTTTGTATTTCGTTATATAACGTCTCACAATTTCAGAAAAAATAACTGTTTTACCACCCCCAGTAGGAAGCTGATATAACAAATGATAATCGTCCGCAGCACTATCAAACCTTTGGAATATTTCTTCTATAGCATTTTTTTGATAACCATATAAATCTTTTCCTGAGGTATTTTGTAGCATATTGATTTTTGGCAAAGTTTTATGAAATTTAAAATTAAATAGTTATAAATATTTTTGAATATCAACAGTTGTAATATCATAATGAGAAACATTTAAAACAGATGATTCATTTCTAATGACCAAAAGTTGAGGAGATTGATGGATGACTTGAAAACTATTTCCAACTTCATCAGAAATATCTCTAAAATTCAACAGATCTAAATAATAAACCTTGATGTTCTTTATAGATTCATTAAATAATTTTTCAAAGCGTTTTATAACCATACTGCTTATTCCGCAACGTGTAGAATGTTTAAAAATAAGTATGGTTTCAGATTTAGATAATTCTTTGATAGTTTTTATTTGTTCTAAAGAATTGAATGGGATCCAATTAGCCTTAATTTCATTTTCTTCGTTCACTTTACTTCCAAAGATTGTATTAAATAACCCCATTCCTATTTTTATTTAACAAAAATACAATCTAAATATTTAATTATAGTTATCCGAGCAGCCTAATTGTTTCTTTAAATGGATAGTATTTATAGAAAAAAAACATAATATATATATTTTAGATTACAAGTATCATTTTTATATTTTATCTATATTCGTATAACTAAATATCACAAATGATGAAAAAACTAGTTCTAATTTTTAGTCTTCTGTTTATATCCTTAGCCTCTTATTCTCA
>CAZAIL010000164.1:0-4009 GCA_964485155.1 uncultured Flavobacterium sp. | reverse complement strand
TGGTAATAAAAACATTTAAAAAATACTTTGGAAAACATCCAGATGAAATTTATGACAAATTCAATGCTTCATCGGTAAATGCAGCTAGTATTGGTCAGGTTCATGAAGCTGAAAAATATGGGAAAAAATTAGCAGTCAAAATTCAATACCCTGGTGTTGCAGATAGTATTGCTTCAGATTTATCACTTGTAAAGCCCATAGCGGTAAAAATGTTTAATATTAGAGGTAACGATTCTGATAAATATTTTAAAGAAGTTGAAGATAAGTTGGTAGAAGAAACTAATTATATTTTAGAGTTAGATCAGAGCAGAGAAATCGTTGAAAATTGTAAGCACATTCCAAACTTAAAATTCCCAAATTACTATCCTGAAATTTCATCGGATAGAATTATTACCATGGATTGGATGAAAGGTGAACACCTCTCTGAGTTTACTGCCTACAATAACAACAAGGAGCTATCTAATAAACTCGGGCAAGCATTGTGGGACTTTTACATGCACCAGCTGCACAACTTAAAAAAAGTACATGCAGATCCACATCCAGGAAACTTCCTAGTATCTAAAGAAAGTGATTTAATAGCGTTAGATTTTGGTTGTATGAAATCAATTCCAACAGAATTCTATGTCCCTTATTTTGAGTTAGCAATAGAAGAAAATATAGAAAATCCAGAATTTTTCTTAAAAAAACTATACGAATTAGAAATTTTAAGAGCAGATGATTCACCTGAAGAAATTGATTTTTTTAAAGAACTATTTTATGAATTACTAAGTCTATTTACAGAACCATTTAATCAAGAAGTATTTGATTTTTCTGATCCTCTTTTCTTTAGTAAAATTACAGAACTTGGTGAAAGATACAGTAAAAGCACTGAGCTTAGAAAAATGAATGGAAATAGAGGTTCAAAACATTTTATCTATATTAACAGAACTTTCTTTGGTCTCTACAATTTAATGTTTGATTTAAAAGCAAACGAGATTCAAATTAATAATTATAAAAAACTATAAATGCATTTCACTAGAGAGCATATAAATGATTTAGAAAAGATTAAAAAAATCAATTTAATCAATTCATGCTCTGGTTATAAATCAGCAAATTTGATAGGATCTATCTCTAAACAAGGTATCACTAATGTTGCTGTTTTTAGTTCTATAACTCATTTAGGATCTAACCCTCCTACACTGGGTTTTATAGTAAGACCTACAACTGTTCCAAGAGATACCTATAAAAATATTCTAGAATCTGGTATATTTACAATCAATCACATTTATGAAGATATTCTAACTGATGCACATCATACATCTGCTAAATACGAGGAGGAAGTGTCAGAGTTTGATATTACAAAATTAGAAGCTGAATATCATAATGATTGTATTGTCCCTTTTGTAAAAGGGTCTCCAGTTCAAATGGAAATGAAGTTCGTTGAAGAATATCATATTAAATCAAATAATGTAATTCACATCATTGCAGAGATTAAAAATCTCTATGTAAAAGATGATATTTTACAAGAAGACGGATTTTTAGACCTAGTAAAAGGAAAAGTAGCAGCTATTAATGGGCTAGATGCCTATGCTGTTGCAAAAAACAATACCCGATTTGATTACCAAAGACCTAAGAAATTAAAAACAATGAATTAGCATGAGGATTCTCATTACAGGAGCAACAGGATATATAGGAAAACGTTTAATTCCCATTTTATTAAACGAAGGCCATCATCTAATATGCACTGTAAGAGACATTGCTAGAATTGAGCATTTATATGCAAAAGAAGAAAACATAGAATTTATTGAAATAGATTTTTTAAAAGTAGATTCATTAAGTTCAATCCCTTTACAATTTGATATTGCTTTTTACCTTATTCATTCTATGTCAAATTCAGCAAAAGAGTTTCATATTTTAGAAGAACGTTGTGCTTTAAATTTTAAGAGAGCCCTAGAAAAAACAACAGTAGAGCAAGTCATTTACTTAAGCGGTATTACTAATGATACTAAACTTTCTAAGCATTTACTCTCACGAAAAAATGTAGAAAATACACTTCAATCCAAACAATATGCTTTGACAACTTTTAAAGCGGGTGTTATTGTAGGATCTGGTAGTTCTTCTTTTGAAATAATTAGAGATCTAGTTGAAAAGCTACCTTTTATGATTGCTCCAAAATGGCTAAATACCAAAACACAACCCATAGGAGTTCGGGATGTTTTGTCATTTTTATCTAATGCAATTGGGAAAAAAGAATTGTATCACAAATCTTATGACATCTTTGGTCCTGAGATACTTACTTACAAAGAGATGTTACTACAATTTGCAAAAGTTCGTGGACTAAAAAGAACCATTGTTACAGTTCCGATAATGACGCCAAAGCTTTCCTCTTATTGGTTATATTTCGTAACCTCAACCTCTTATAAATTAGCTTCTTCTTTAGTAAATAGCATGGGGATTCAAATTATTGGAGAAAAATCAGCTATCAATTCAATATTAGAGGTAAAACCAATGAATTATATAAAAGCTGTAGAATTAGCTTTTGTCAAAATAGAACAAAACAGCATCATTTCTAGTTGGAAAGATTCATATATCAGCAGTGGAAATCTGCAAAATTATATTCACAAATATATCAATGTTCCTAGCTACGGATGCTTTAAAGACTTCAAGCAAAGAAAAGTTATCAATTCAGAAAACACCATTAATAAAATTTGGTCTATAGGAGGTGATAATGGTTGGTATTACGGAACTTTTTTATGGAAAATTAGAGGTTATATCGATCAATTTTATGGTGGGACAGGATTAAGAAGGGGAAGAAGAAGCCCCACCGAACTACTTAACGGTGATGCATTAGATTTTTGGAGAGTGATATATGCAGATAAAGAACAACAAAAATTATTACTCTATGCAGAAATGAAGCTACCTGGTGAAGCGTGGTTAGAATTTAAAATTGAAGAAGGAATATTATACCAAACGGCAACATTTAGACCAAAAGGAGTTGCGGGTAGAATGTATTGGTATCTGGTAACACCTCTTCATTGGTTTGTTTTTAAAGGCATGATTAATAAAATCATTGAAATATAGCCTATGAAAAAACAACACTTACCTGAGAAAATTTGTGTGGTCTGTGAAAAACCATACAGCTGGAGAAAGAAATGGGAGAAAAACTGGGAACAGGTAAAATATTGTAGTGAACGGTGTAGAAGAAGCCCTCAAGAAAAAAACACAATTGATTGAAAAAAAAGAAATGACAGGACTGGTTTGGTTTGGGAACGATCTTAGAGTTCTTGACAATGATTTGCTTGCAGCTGCAGTTGAGAAACACTCAAAAATAATTGGGGTGTATTTTATGGATCCAAAATTATTTAAGAAAAATAAATTTGGGTTTAAAAAAATGGATGCCTTTAGGACACAATTTCTACTGGAATCATTAAATGACCTTCAACAACAATTATTAAAAAAAAACATTTCTCTTCTTGTCTATTTAGACAGTCCAGAAAATAGAATTAAAGATATTTGCAAAAACCATCAAATTGACACTATTTACAAGCAAAAAGAATGGACATATGAAGAGTCTAATTCTAAAAAATCGGTTCAAGAAACACTAGATAAGCATATTATAATTAAAGAGGTTTACAACCAATTTTTATACCATCCAGAAGATATACCTTTAAAAATTGAAAGTATTCCTCATGTTTTCTCAAATCTTCGAAAAAAGTTAGAAAAGTATGTCACTATTAGAAATGAAAGTGAGGTTCCAAAATTAACTTCAGAAAACATTTGTTTAGAAAAAACTAATATTCCTTCACTTAAAGAACTAGGTTTTGATACATTACAGCAAGAAAACAAGACTGCTTTTCCATTTAAAGGTGGTGAAACTGAGGCCCTCAAAAGAGTACATAATTACTTCTTTGAAACAAAGAAACTAGCCTTTTATAAAAATACAAGAAACGGGTTAATAGGTACAGACTATAGTTCAAAATTTTCTCCTTGGTTGGCTAACGGAAGTATTTCTGCAAGAACTATTTATTGG
>CAZAIL010000163.1:0-4042 GCA_964485155.1 uncultured Flavobacterium sp. | reverse complement strand
CAATATCTGGATTTAATACGGCCATTTCCCAGGCAATACCTCCACCCAAAGAACCTCCAATAATACTATGTAATTGTAAAATACCAAGCTTCCTTAAGCCTATTAAAAATAAGTTTGCAATATCTTTTGCAACAAAATCTTGATAATTTTCGATTAATAATCCATCATAACCATTTCCAGGAATGTTAAATGAAATAACAGTAAATTTATTGGTGTCTATGGTTTTATTTTCACCAATTATATCTTGCCACCAACCCATTTCACCAATTACAGAACTATTGGCCGTTAAGGCATGGTTGACCAGTACCACAGGAGCAGTTCCCAGTTTCATCCCAAACAATTCATAACTTAATTGTAGCTTAGATAACTGAAAACCACGCTGAGTAGTAAAGTCTTCAATAGGTATGTATACTAGTTTTTGATTCAAATTCTTATACTAAAACTTGTGAAGGGATTTTTGAAAATGCCTCTTTTAAGTCTATTTTTAAATCTTCAATATTTTCTAATCCAACAGACAATCTAATAAGATCACTCGTTACACCTGCTGCTGCTTGCTGCTCTTCAGATAATTGTTGATGCGTTGTGCTGGCTGGATGAATTATCAGAGATTTTGTATCACCAATATTGGCTAACAATGAAAATATTTTAGTAGTATCTGCAATAGCTTTTGCTGCTTCAAAACCTCCTTTGGCTCCAAAAGTAACCAGTCCGCTTTGACCAGTTGGTAAATATTTATCTGCTAATTCTTTATACTTACTTGAAGCTAATCCTGGATAGTTTACCCAAAGAACTTCTTCCTGTGCTTCTAGCCAGGTAGCCAATGCCAAAGCATTTTTAGAGTGTTGTTGAATTCTAAGTTCTAAGGTCTCCAACCCTTGAATAATTTGAAAAGCATTGGTTGGGCTTAAGGCTCCTCCAAAATCTCGTAATCCTTCTAAAATTAACTTAAAAGTAAACGAAGCCGCACCCAAAACATCATGATATACCAAACCGTGATATCCTGCAGATGGCTCTGTAAACTCCGGAAACTTACCGCTAGACCAATCAAAAGTACCAGCATCTATAATAGCACCTCCAAGAGAGGTACCGTGTCCTCCAATATATTTTGTAAGAGAATGAATTACAATGTTTGCTCCATGTTTAATTGGGTTTAACAATGCTGGAGTTGCCACTGTATTGTCTACAATAAAAGGAACTCTAGCAACTTTTGCATGTTCAGAAATAGCTTCTAAATCTAGTACATCTAACTTTGGATTTCCAAGAGATTCTACAAAGAAAGCTCTTGTATTTTCTTTGGTGGCTTCTGCAAAACTATCAGGGTTAGAAGCATCTACGAATGTTGTTGTAATGCCTAATCTTGGCAAGGTTACGTTTAGTAAATTAAAGGTTCCTCCATATAAACTACTAGAAGCAACAATATGATCTCCAGATTTTAGTAGGGTCATCAAACCGGTAGCAATTGCGGCAGATCCAGAAGCAAAGACAACAGCTCCTGTACCTCCTTCTAAGGTAGCCAAACGTTCTTGTAAGATTTGGTTGGTAGGGTTGTTTAAACGGGTATAAATAAACCCTAGTTCTTTTAATGAAAAAAGATTGGCAGCATGGTCTGAATTGTTAAAAACATACGATGTTGTTTGATAAATAGGAACGGCTCTAGTTCCTGCTGTTTGCGTTACGTCATGCCCTGCATGCAATGCATTTGTTGAAAATTTTTGTGTACTCATTTTTCTAATTTGAATGATTAAATAATTAAATTTAAAAGTCAAAAAACCAACTATAAAAGAGTCGCTTAAAAGAAAAATGTTAAAAAGAAATCATAGAAAATTACAGTTGTGTAATCTTGTTTGAGTTATCTATCTTAAATACTCTTCTACTGAAAAATCAGTAAAAAAAGTATGAAGTAGAAGTTAGCACCTTCTTTAAGTTTTCAAATTGTTTTGAAAAAACAAAGGGTTGCTAAGGTTTCATCGGGTCTAATCCCTCAACCTTTCTTGATAACAATATTCAATAAGTGTTTGAACTTTTGATACGCTAATATTCAGTCAGAAAAGTTTAATATCCAAACTATTCCTTACTGTTTTTTTTATTTTTATGTATTTCGTAATTATTTACCTATTACATTTAATTATCTACAAAAGTGTCTGTTATTTATATAAGTTATCTATGAAATAAATTTAAATTTAAGTGTCCGTTGCATATATAAAGCGTAAATTTGTTTCTTAATTAGGGGAAAAATTTGACTGATTGCAACCTCTTTGTGCTGAAAATTTCAGAAAACAAAAAATGCTAAAGCAGTACTACACTACTACTTTTTGCGACAAATCAGACTTGGTTTTCCTTTACAACCTAAAAGAGAATATATGTCATATTTATTTACTTCAGAATCAGTTTCTGAAGGACACCCAGATAAAGTTGCAGACCAAATTTCCGATGCCTTAATTGATAATTTTTTAGCATTTGATCCTGAGTCTAAAGTTGCTTGTGAAACCATGGTTACAACCGGGCAGGTTATTCTGGCAGGTGAAGTAAAGTCTAAAACATATTTAGATGTTCAAAAAATTGCTAGAGATGTTATCAATAAAATTGGTTATACCAAGAGTGCCTATATGTTTGACGGGAGTTCGTGTGGTGTTCTCTCTGCAATTCATGAACAATCGCCAGATATTAATCAAGGGGTAGAAAGAGCTTCTAAAGAAGAGCAAGGTGCTGGAGACCAAGGAATGATGTTTGGATATGCTACTGATGAAACTGAAAATTATATGCCTTTGGCATTAGAATTATCACATCAATTATTAATTGAACTCGCCGAATTAAGAAGAGAAAATAAAGAAATTCGTTATTTGCGACCTGATGCAAAATCTCAGGTAACCATTGAATATTCAGATGACAATATTCCTCAAAGAATTGATGCAATTGTTCTTTCTACTCAGCACGACGATTTTGATAAAAGTGATGACGTGATGTTAGCCAAAATTAAATCTGATATTGTATCAATTTTAATTCCTAGAGTTGTGGCTAAATTACCAAGTAACCTACAACAATTATTCACCAACAATATTACCTACCACATCAATCCAACTGGAACATTTGTGATTGGTGGTCCTCATGGAGATACTGGTTTAACAGGGCGTAAAATTATCGTAGACACCTATGGTGGAAAAGGAGCGCATGGAGGTGGAGCATTTTCTGGAAAAGACCCTTCTAAAGTAGATAGATCTGGAGCATACGCAACAAGGCACATTGCCAAAAACTTAGTGGCCTCGGGTCTATGTAAAGAGGTGTTAGTACAAGTATCTTATGCTATTGGTATAGCAAAACCTACCAGTATTAATGTAGAAACGTACGGAACAGCTAACGTTGCACTAACAGACGGAGCAATTAGCAAAGTTGTTGAATCGCTTTTTGATATGCGCCCCTATTTTATTGAGCAACGGTTAAAATTAAGAACACCTATTTATTCTGAAACTGCTGCCTATGGACACATGGGAAGAACTTCAGAAATTAAAACAGTGACATTTTCTAATCCAATGGGAGAAACAGTTTCTTTAGAAGTAGAAACATTTACATGGGAAAAATTAGATTATGTAAAAAAGGTAAAAGAAGCTTTTAAGCTCTAAATTTTTCTATTTAACTCTAGTCATTCGTAAATTTTTCATGCGTTTCCAGGCAATTTTGTGACGTTTTTTATACAACCATAAACACCCTAAATCTAATCCAAAGTAAAAGAAGCTAATTCCACTTGGTGGATTTGCACTTGGCAAAAAAGAGAAAAAATCAAAAGCTATACTTGGCCAATCCCAACAGAAAAAATTGGTTCCAACAATTTCGAGGTAAGCAACTGTAAGATACATACTCAAATAAAATAGACGCTCTCTTGGTCTCTTTCTTAAAATGAATACCGTCAATCCAGTCATCAAAAAACCAAAAATATCATTTTCAAAAATTAAAAATACAGTAGCATACACAATCACAATAATTGTAAAAATTTTCTCTAATAAACGTCTGTGAAGCTTTGTGAAAGCTGTTTTTGTAAAATACAATA
>CAZAIL010000162.1:0-4056 GCA_964485155.1 uncultured Flavobacterium sp. | reverse complement strand
TTTCTAAAAATAAAAAATAGAAAAACAATTACTATAAATGGAAGAACTCCAGAAAACCCTTTTCCTTTTTTCTTACTTTTTCGTTTGCTGGTTTCTTTAAACTCTCCTGTTAATACTTCAAAAATTCCATCAGTGCCTTTATCTAAGCCCTTATAATAATTTCCTCTTTTAAATTCGGGGATGATACGTGATTCTATGATTCTTTTAGACATCAAGTCTGTAAGAGCTCCCTCGGTTCCTCTTCCTGCTTGAATGGCAACTTTTCGATCTCCTTTAGCTAACAACAATATAACTCCATTGTCTTTGTCTTTTTGTCCAATTTTCCATTTTTCTCCCCAGTTGGCAGCTAGATAATTAATATCTTCTCCATTTGTTGAGTTAATTACAATCACTACAATTTGTGTGGATGTAGATCCGGAATATCTTAATAGCTTTTGCTCTAAACTTGTTGCTTCAGATAAAGAAAGTGCTTGTGAATAATCATAAACGCTGGTCTGCTTTTTTGGAATATCAGGAATTTCATATTGTGCATGACTAGTATTAACAAAGAAAAAAATAAGTAATACCGCAATTAGTGTCTTTTTCATGAGCTCTTAGAAATTTCATTAGACAATTCATCTGTATCATCATCTTGATAAGGAAAATGAATTTTCAATTCTTGTCCTGCTTTTAATATACTTTCAACCAAGCCTTCTTTAAATGCGCCATTTCTGAAATAATTTTGCATCATTTCTTTTGTTGTATCCCAAAAACTATCTGCTACTTTATCATTAATTCCTTTATCGCCAAGAATCACAAACTTATGATCATTTACTGCTATATAAAAGAGCACTCCATTTCTTAATTCGGTTTCATGCATCTTTAATTCATCAAAAACTTTCTTTGCATGTTCGTAATGATCTTCGTCTGTATGTGCCTCTATATGAACTCGTATTTCGCCAGAAGTATTTTTCTCTGCTTCTTGAATAGCAGCCACAATAGCTTCTTCATCTTGGGTAGAAATAAAAGGTGTTTTTTTTGACATTATTTTTTCTTATTAAAGTCAAAATTTACCTCTACTGCATTTTCAGAACCAGGATTCGATGAATATAGATCCATACCCTCAAAACCAAATACTCCTGCTAAAGCGCTATTGGGGAATACTTTAATATGTTTGTTGTATTGGTTTACTTTTCCGTTAAATCGATCTCTCTCCATTTTAATTCGGTTCTCAGTTCCTTCTAACTGATTTTGTAGTTCTAAAAAATTCTGATTTGATTTTAAATCTGGGTATTTTTCTACCACTACCAACAACTTAGACAAGGCACTTGATAAGCCAGACTGCGCTTGTTGAAACTGAGCTAAACTTGCTCCTGTTAAATTCCCCGCATTAATGGTTGTGGATGTTGCTTTAGCTCTTGCGTTTACGACTTCAGTTAATGTTGATTTTTCAAAATCTGCTGCGCCTTGAACAGTTTTTACTAAGTTGCCAATCAAATCATTTCTTCGTTGGTAGGCACTTTCAACATTAGACCATGCAGCTTTTGCATCTTCTTGATTTACAACTGCAGTATTGTTTATTCCTTTTGCCCAGCTATACCCAACATATAGCACTACTAATATAATTATTAATGGAAGCCACTTTTTCATTTGTTCTCTATTTTATAGTTGTTAATTATTTAATTTCTACAAAGATGTTCCACCATCTAAGGTAATTGTTTGACCTGTCATAAATTTTGTTTGATCTGAAGCTAACCATACTACAGCATCTGCAATTTCTTTAGCCTTACCATAACGTTTCATTGGAATAACACTCTTTAAAATGGCATCCATTTCTGGTTTTGCATTTATTAATTGATCTAATAATGCCGATTCTGTGTACCCAGGACATACAGCATTTACTCGTATATTTTTAGTTGCATATTCCATAGCAGCCGATTTTGTCATTCCTACTACCGCAAATTTACTAGCACTGTAACTAATATTATTGGGAGAGGCTTTTAAGCCTGCTAAAGATGCTATATTAACAATATTACCATATCCTTGTAATAAAAACTGTTGTATTGCGACCTTCATACAATAAAAAACTCCTGTTTGGTTTACGGCTATTACCCTGTCCCAATCTTCTAATCTAGACTTGTGAGTTGGTAATAAATTAGGGCCAATTCCTGCATTATTCACAATGACATCCAGTGATTTATATTTGTTTACCGTTTGTTTTAGCAAGTCTTCTACTTCTTCAAACTTAGTAACATCTGTTTTTATAGGTAGCGATTCTCCTCCATTTGTTACAATTTCATTTGCTACTTTTTTTGCATTTTCTAAATTAATATCAGAAACTACTACTTTTGCACCATGGTGAGCAAAATGAATAGCCGCTGCTTTTCCAATTCCTGAACCCGCTCCTGTGATAATCACTATTTTATTTTTTACTTGCATACTACTAAGTTTTTTTATTAAATAATTAATATTTGATACTTGAGTAAGTTCTTTGTTTTATAAACCTACCTCTTCAACTTCTATTTAGAACAACTACTTACAAAAAATTAATCGCGAATCAGACAATGCCAAAGCTCTTAGATCTCTAGGATAGTCTTTCATTGCCATCAATTTCATAAACTCATTTTTATTGGCATATCTCACAATCAATACTTCATCCCAAAGCGGCTCATCAGAAGGTCCTAAGATGGTTGCAAGTGGTGATCCTTTAAAGATAATCTCGGCATTAATTGTTTCAAAAAAAGGAACTGCTGCTTGTAAATAATCTGCATACGCTTCTTTTCCTGTTTTTCCAGTTTCATCTACTGTTTCTTTATAATTCAAATAATTAAGCATAAAAACAGGTCTGCTATCAGAAAAATCTTGTAGCTTTTTAAAACTATTTTTTTGATTTAATTGCTCACTCATCTCTAATCTATTGAATTAGTTTTAATAGATTTTAAGGCCAAATTACAACACAATTCTGCTGCTTTATCCAAGTTAGCGAAACGAGGGTCTGATGTTAAGCCTTTACTGTATCTATAATATATTTGTTGTGCTATTACTGCTATTTTAAACAATCCAAACGCGTAATAAAACACCATATTGTGAATGTCTCTTCCAGATTTTTTTGCGTACGATGCTACAATTTCACTTCTCATTGGATTTCCTTCAAAAATTGTTGGCGAAGGAATTCCTTGTTTTACAAAATCATGATCAGATGCTAAAGTCCAATATCCTAATGAAGTTCCTAGATCCATTAATGGATCTCCGAGTGTGGCCATTTCCCAATCTAAAACAGCGGTAATTTCTTTCCAAGAATTGTCTTTAAAAACAACATTATCATATTTATAATCGTTGTGAATTAAGCAATGTTGGTAGTTTTTTGGTTGATTTTCTTGCATCCATTGCATGACCTTCTCTGCTGAAGGAACATCCTTGGTTGCTGCTTTTAGGTATTGCTTTCCCCAATTGGTTACTTGTCTTTCTACATATCCTTCTGGCTTTCCTAAATTTGTTAAACCAATGGCGTCATAATCTAGCTGATGTAATTCAGTAAAGGTATCTAACCAAGCATTGGCAATTGTCTTGTAGTCATTTGCTGGAATATCTCTTTTTTTTGCTTCCTTAAAATTTAAGATAATTCCTTCTACCTTCTCCATAATGTAGAATTCACTTCCTAAAACAGCAGCAGCATCTGTATATGCAAACATCTTAGGAACTTTAGAAAACTCTTTTTGAACTGCAGATTGCACCTTAAACTCACGACTCATATCATGACCTCTTTTAATAGCACCTATAGGCGGCTTACGCAACACATATTCTTTGTTCTCTATAGATAAAAGATACGTAAGATTAGAATATCCGTGGGTAAATTGCTTCACAAATAATTCACTCTCTATAGAGCCAATCAAGTGGTTTTCTTGTAAAAACTGCTTCAGTTTTGCCGCCGGTAACTCTTCTCCTTTTCGTACTTCTTGATTAGACATTATGACAGTTTTCCGTGAGTTCTAATCACACTTTTTCCTAACTGATACATATGCACCTCATCTGGGCCATCTGCCAATCTAAGCATTCTTGCAATCGCAAAATAGTGTG
>CAZAIL010000161.1:0-4079 GCA_964485155.1 uncultured Flavobacterium sp. | reverse complement strand
TGGATTGTTTTTAGAATGATAATTTTTAAACCCTGCCGCAAACTTAGAAGCATCACTAACATTGAGCCATAATAAATTTTGAACTGGATGTGATCCTGGAACACCAAATGAATAAATACTATTCCCCGCTGCAGCAGAATACCTTTTAGTATATTGCCCTAACTTTGCTAAATATAAATCCCAACTGGGGTTTTCTCCTTGAGAATATTGATCTCCCATAGCTTCATAAGTACCAGCAAATACAATTTCATGGCTAGAACTTAGACTACTATCGTGAAAATGATTTTCAAATAAATAAACAGAAATACCATCAGCTTTAGAATTTTTTGCGCTGAAATAATCATTAGTTAATTTAGCAACAATTTCTTCATCCTCAGGTTCTACATTAAAACTGTATGAGGTCCAGTAATATTCTTGCGCACTTAAGTTAATACAAATTAAAAGCAATGATGTGATAAAAACTTTTTTCATTTTAGTGATTTTTTAAGATTAATTTAAACAAATTTATAATAATGGTTTGAGAATTACAACAACTATAATTAGTATAATAATTTTCAACCTATTTACAGGAATTTTTTTTAATAAAGATTAAGACATTGTCTTTTTTAAGAGGGAAATTCCCCCTTCTTTAAATCTTTATTGAAGGGTTTTTATTTGTCATAGATTTTATTATATTTGAAAACATACATTTCATAAATAATGAGAAAACTACTATTCTTACCTTTTTTTATTTTCTTAAACTGTAAAAATACGGTACTAGAACTCATACCTAAAAAGCCAAACGTTCTATTGTTTTATATAGATGATTTACGACCTGAATTAGCAAGTTTTGGTGCAACACAGATACACTCACCAAATATTGATGCCTTGGCAGCAAAAGGAATAAAGTTTACAAACGCCTATTGTAATGTACCGGTTTGTGGTGCATCTCGGGGCAGTATGCTAACAGGGATGTTACCAACAAAAAAAAGATTTATAAATTACAATACGTTCGTTGAAAAGGAAACTCCTGAGGCAGTTACGCTTCCGCAGTTATTCAAAAATAACGGTTACACCACTATTTCTAACGGAAAAATTTATCATCATTTAGACGATAGAGAAACCGATTGGAATGAAGTTTGGCGCCCATACGCATTTGATAAAAATGATCAAGGTTTAGCACCAACCGACTATTGGCAATCGCTTTGGAAAGACTATCAAAACCCTATTAATATTTCAAACTATAAAACCACAGACACAGGACCAGCATATGAAAGTGCAGACGTCTCAGATTCCACCTACATAGATGGGTTGTTAACGGAGAAAGTGATTAGAGACATTAAAAAACTAAAAAAAAGTGACAAACCTTTCTTTCTAAGCGCTGGTTTTATTAGTCCACATTTACCTTTTAATGCACCAAAAAAGTATTGGGATTTATACGATAGAAATACCATTATGCAACCAGAAAACTATAATTATATCCCTGTAGATGCACCAAAGATGAGTATTACTAATTGGCCTGAAATGCGTTCCTATTCTAATATCCCTAAACAAGGTCAGGTTTCCGATAGTTTGGCAATTGATTTAATTCATGGGTATTATGCAACAGTATCATACACAGATGCACTAATTGGTGAAATTTTAAACGAGCTAAAGGAGCAAGAATTAGATAAAAATACAGTGGTTGTTTTTGTGTCTGACCATGGCTACAATTTACAGGAACATACACAGTGGGCGAAGTTTACAAATTACAACACATCAACACAAGTCCCTTTAATAATTTACAATCCATTATCTAAAGCCAAAGGAACAACAAATGCCCTAACAGCATTAGTGGACGTTTATCCTACATTGGCAGAAATCTGTGGAATAGAAGTTCCCAAGACACAACTAGACGGAACGAGTTTGGTGTCTATTTTAAACAACCCAAATTTGGAAGGCAAAAAACATGTTTTCATCAAAAAAGGAAATGGATTTACACTAAAAACAAGAGATTTCAGTTACACTGAATTTTTAAAACCAAAGGATAATTCAATTATAGCTAGAATGCTATTTGATCATAGAACAACTAAAACTGAAAACATAAATGTTGTACATCAAAAAGAGTTTGAGAGCATCGTTTCAGAATTAAGTTTAACACTACATTCAGTGTATCAAAAAAACATTTATGGCAAATAGAAAAAGAAACAAATCTTGATCCTAGGATATCTCACCTTTTCCAAAGCGTAGCTTTGAAAATCAACAATTCGCCAAAACAAAAAAGCAAGCTTTATCCTTTTGATTGCTTTTTATTTATTCGTACACAAAGTAGTCCAATTATTGAACTATTTCTTTCAACATTTAGATAAGTTGAGAGTTTTTAGTCAGCGCTTGTAATTAAGACTTAATACTTTAATTTTAACTTTATAGTTTTTTAAATTCTTTCGTATGTTTTCTGAACAAACAAGATTGAGCCATCAGAACTCGGGTAATCATAACTGACATTTATTATATTTCCAATAACTTGAAAATCGACTGTTAGTTGTAAGTTAGTGTCTGTGTCATTAACCTCTCCTCCACAAAAATTTATATCACTTTTTTGATTAATTATTGCAGTAGAACCAGAATCATATAAAACATTCCATGTTTCTAAGCTGTAGATACTACAAGAGTTAAATCCGCAAGATGAACTGTCATTGAAGTCATTTATAAGAAGAAGTGTTGGAGAAACAACTATAGTAGATTTAAGTTGACACTCCGATAAAAACAAATCAAAACCATCTTGTGACTCAGATAGTAAACGCCATGTTCCGACAAATTCATTAAATACATAGTTGTTATCTGGAATTGTCTTAGTGCCCTTCCAAGTGCCATAGTCTGGAGGAGTAGAGGAATTATTAACAAAAACTCCAGAAGCTTCATTTCCATACATAACCCCACCAAAAACAGCACCGTCTGTCGTACTTCCTGCCGTAAATGATGTATCTCCATCAGCCGAAACAAGCCCTGAATAAGCATTGGTTTCGTTGCTTTCCAAGCTCATATACTCACCACTAAAGTTGTTCTGAACAACTGTTCCTTGCCATGTCCCTGAACTTATTCCGTCTTCATCAATTGTTTCATTATAGACTCCAGACCATTCTCCGCTAAATGGATTTTCTGAATTGTTATAGTTGTTATCATTATCACTACCACTACAAGCAATTAGTAAAAATGTGAGAGTTATAAAAAGTATTTTTTTCATAGTTTAAATATTTACTGTAAATATAAATTGTACATAACGTACTCCAATTATCGAACTTTTTCTTATGAGACCTTGAAAAGCTTAGAGAGTTTAGGGAAACATATTAAACTAAGGTTATTTAACCTTAACAAGAACCACATATTTGGATATTTTATCAAATAACCATTCGAAACTTATGGAATCTAGTTTTTCAATATCATCCTCATCTTCATCATAATAAAGAGATGCCTCACTTCTAGTTGTCCCCTCCATTAGAATATTCTCATCAATTAAAGATAGTTCTAGTTCATGTCTATCACCATGTGCATCGGATTTTCCAAGTAGATCATGAAATATACCATAGGTATGAATAAATTTGGCAAAAAAATCGTTTACTATGTTGCTATTCTCATCAAATATGTCATTCCAGACCTCTAACTCTTGAGATACGTTAACCTCTATTTTTTCATATTTAAGTAGTAATTTGTAAATCGAGTTAAATATTCCCCTTTTCATTTGTCATATTATTTTTTAATTTTCAGTCTTATTTTTTCTATATCATTTTTAACGATATTAATAAAATGAAATTTCTTCTCCCGAATTTTCTTTTACTTCTTCTAATGTGAATTGGCTATTACAAGTGAATCGATTTAAGCATTCCAATTCAAAATATTTTATTGCAATATCAGGTAATTCATCATTTTTTATTTCAAGATTTAAATCTACAAATAAATCATCAGAATTTTCCGTAACGATTACTAAATATTTATTATTAAAATACTGTAACTGGCATGATGCAAAAGTGAATCCATTATTATTAATCTCGCATGTTCTATAGATTTTTTTTTCTTTTGGATAGCTATAATACCTATGGTTATATATGGTCTAATATTTTTAT
>CAZAIL010000160.1:0-4087 GCA_964485155.1 uncultured Flavobacterium sp. | reverse complement strand
GCCATTGAAATAAACATCAACCATTGTGGCATGTCTACAGTTAGTATTAAAATAAAAGGCACTAAGAATACAGAAAACATTATGAAGGCTTTGATATATAATTTCCAGTTACCTGTTCGTTTTAAGTTATTTTCTTTGAAGTAGTTATTTACTCTTTTATTAAGAGTTCTAAAAAACTTTGCTTTATCTATTCTAGAGAAATTTATAGTCTTCATATATGATTGAAAAAAGTTGTGTAACAAAAATAAGCTTTTATGTGTTTGATATGATTATTATCGATTGTTTTTTAATGTGATTGTTCTAATGATTAATTACTTTTGTGGTTAAATAACATCATGGATTTACTTTTAAAATATTTTCCAAACCTTACACAACATCAAATCTCTCAATTCTCTCAATTACAAGAGCTGTATAAAGATTGGAATCTGAAAATTAATGTTGTTTCTAGAAAAGATATTGACGAGTTGTATTTAAGACATGTCCTTCATTCATTAGGGATTGCTAAAGTAGTTCAGTTTAAGCCTAATACTAAAGTACTAGATGTTGGAACTGGGGGAGGCTTCCCCGGAATTCCGTTGGGTATTTTATTTCCAGAAACACAGTTTCATTTGGTAGATAGTATTGGTAAGAAAATTAAAGTAGTAAATGATGTTACTGAAGGTTTAGGGCTACAAAATATAAAAACTACCCACGGAAGAGTTGAAGAAATTAAGGGAACCTATGATTTTATTGTAAGCAGAGCTGTTGCACAAATGGAAACTTTTGTTTTTTGGACAAAAGGGAAAATCAATAAAAAACAACAACACCCTATAAAAAATGGAATTCTTTACTTAAAAGGAGGCGACCTATCTGATGAATTAAATAAATATACATCAGCAACTATTTATGACTTAACAGATTATTTTAAAGAAGACTTTTTTGAAACTAAAAAAGTAGTACACTTACCTATGAAGTTTAAGGGTTAAAAATTAATTAATATATAGCTACTTTAATGGTTGTATTTTTGTTCTTATAAACACACTTTATGTCACTTACACCATCCAATACTTTAGAAAAAGGAACTTTAGCTCCAGATTTTACTTTGTTTGATACAGTCTCAGAAAAATCAATCTCTTTACATGAGCTAAAAGGTGATCGAGGAACCATTATTTTCTTTATTTGTAATCATTGTCCGTTTGTAATTCACGTCAATAGAGAATTAGTAGCCTTAGCAAAAGATTATACTTCCAGAGGATTCGGTTTTATTGCCATCAGTAGTAATGATATCGCGAAATATCCGATGGATAGCCCCGAATTAATGAAAGAATTAGCCATCAAAGAACATTATCCTTTTCCATATTTGTATGATAAAACTCAGGAAGTAGCAAAAGCTTATGATGCAGCTTGCACACCAGATTTGTATGTTTTTGATAGCGAGCTAAAATCTGTATATCACGGACAATTAGATGATTCTAGACCAGGTAATGGAATTCCAGTCTCAGGAAAAGATATCAGAAGAGTACTAGAAACAATGTTAAGTAATAGAATTTATAAAGGGGTTCCAAATCCAAGTATGGGTTGTAATATTAAGTGGAAATAAATTTTAATGTAATTATAACTTTAAAATTTTATGAGTTTCATTTTTCCCATTCGAAAAAATTTGAATATAATAGATTCCTGTAGTTAGTCTCTGAATATCAATACTCAAGTTTCCATTTAATAGTTGATGAGTGCCTTGAAGTATTGTTTGAGCTGAATTATTAAAAATCCTATATCCAACAGTTAAATATTCTTTAGAAGAATGAACTTGTAATTTATCTCTAACAGGATTTGGAAAAACAAACCACTCTTTGGTAGTATTTTGTGCATTAAATTCGTCTAGCGCAAGTGTCTGACTATAGCAATCTTCATCAACAGCAAATGACTCTCTTATAAGATTTTCAATCTTTAAATTTGAAAAACTCTCATTGGTTGTGAAATTGAAAAAAGCGTTATCAATA
The DNA here is from genome assembly GCA_964485155.1 of uncultured Flavobacterium sp. Classification (GTDB taxonomy): domain Bacteria; phylum Bacteroidota; class Bacteroidia; order Flavobacteriales; family Flavobacteriaceae; genus Polaribacter. Next base: position 2,108 of record CAZAIL010000160.1, on the reverse strand, counting down.
ACAGAATTGTCTGCTCCCAAGAAATTTTGCAACAGGGTACCAAAAGTTTGTCTATAATCAAATTGTACAGTTTGTAGCTGATAATTATTATCAGATGTTGCTTCGCTTAAATCTGCATTGGTGCCTGAAACACCACCATTGATAGGCTTTCCAAAAACAAACATAGGAGCAATTTCTCCATGATCTGTTCCAAAACTACCATTTTCTTGTGCTTTTCTTCCAAATTCAGAAAATGTCAAGGCAACAACATCGTCTGCCAGTTCTTGAGAGTCTAGATCATTAAAAAAGACTTCTATAGCGTCTGAAACCTCAGTAAGTAAATTATTATGATTTCCTTCAATTGAATTTGCTGCTTGATTTTGATTGTTGTGCGTATCAAAGCCACCAATTCTAACGACATAAATTTTAGTCCCCAATCCACCACTAATTAATCGTGCAACTGTTTTGAGTTGGTTTGATAGATCTGTATCTGGATAGGAACCATCGTTACTGCCATTATTAAACGCATTTGAAATGGCTTGAGAATATTGATTAGATAACTGATCTGTTTCTACAATATATTGTATCTCTTGGCCATAATCACTATTTGGTATATTGGAGGGTGGTGTTCCTCCTAAGCCATTTAATTCTGAATAAAAGCCAGAAGGGTCTTGTCCTGATATATTGATGGCCAGTCCGTGTTCTTCCTCTCCATGAAAGCCTAAAGATGTTTTGTTAGAGCCTATTTGAACTCCAAGAGGATAGGTGTCACTTAGCTCATTTGCATAATACATTTCCATAAACCTACCAATCCAACCAGAATCATTTCCATTATCCCAGCTATTCCCGTCATTTCCTGTAGAATATAAATCAGTAGAAGCAAAATGACTTTTGTTTTGAGAAGGGTATCCTACAGATTGTAAAATGCGCATTTTTCCTTGATCGTATAAAGATTTAAAACCAGTGAGTGCAGGATGTAGTCCTATTAATTGATTGTCTGCAAGGGTATTGTCTAAAGTAATATAAGGATTGGCTCCTGAATCTGCTATTTTTAACGTGGGTCTTAAATTTGCATAGGTATCATACTCATTTATTGGGATGATTGTATTTAAACCATCATTACCACCAGCAAGATTTATAAGAACTAGCTTTCTGTTAGAAACATCACAAGAAGTTAGATCAACAGATTTTAACATCGCTTTTAACTCAAAAGGAAGCAAACCCATAGCTGAAGCTGTAGCAGAAAGTTTTAAAAAATTTCTTCTTTTCATAATGTATTAAGTTAGTTGGAATTCTGCAGCATTAATCATTGCACTAAGTAATGCTTCTAATCTAGATTTCACAACAGTATTATCATCTGTGTTTAGATATTGATACCATGCATCTGTCCAATAGTAAGCAGGGAATCCTTCTAGTAAGTTCTCTGTAAAATAATCTTTTCTGTCACTGTCTATGCTTTCAGGATATAATAAATCGGATAATTCTGTAACCAAAGCTTCAGCATCCGAAGGATTTAAAATACGGTCTTTTACATAGCTCACAATATCTAATTGAGCATAAATAAGACCATTATTACCTATTTTATTTCTGCCGGTAATAAGACTTTCAATTAATTTATATCTCCCCAAAATAGTATTAGAGGAGAACCAATGCCTATCATAATCAGGTTCTTGATAATGAGCTGGATATCCTGCAACAGATTCAGGACTAAATAAAACTATGCCACTACTTACTAAAAAATAATTATGAACAAAATTGAAGAACCTATAAAAATCATAGTTATTAGTTGTGGGTTCTGGAATTGAAAGATAAAAGCAGGTGCTTATTTCTGAAATCATCTGTAGCGGACTTTTTACTTGGGCTCCAAAAACTTCATCAGTATTATCAGTATCATCCATATCAAAAAAGTGCTGCGAGGATAAGAGTGTTTTTACTGTTGGTAATAACTCATAATTATTATTTTTTAATTCTGATGCTAAGGGACTAATAATATCACTTTCAATTTCATCAGTAATTTCATTTTTAACAAAGAAGCGGTATAGTTTTCTGCAAAAAGATTTGGCAGTGGCTTCTTTATCAAACACCATTTCCACAAAAGAGTCTAGTTCATTTATGATACTTTCCTCTGA
>CAZAIL010000159.1:0-4118 GCA_964485155.1 uncultured Flavobacterium sp. | reverse complement strand
TTGAGTTGATAGATTCAGATCCAGGTAAAGTAAGAGCCAACGCATATGATTTAGTACTTAATGGCAACGAAATAGGCGGCGGCTCCATTCGTATTCATGATCGCGCTCTTCAAAGTCGAATGTTCGATTTACTGGGATTTACTAAGGAAGAAGCAGAAAAGCAATTTGGCTTTTTGATGAACGCCTTTGAATATGGCGCACCACCGCATGGTGGCCTAGCGTTTGGATTTGACCGACTGGTTGCTCTTTTAGGTGGCGCTGAGGTGATAAGAGACTTCATAGCTTTCCCTAAAAATAATTCCGGTCGCGATGTGATGATCGACGCTCCAGCAACAATCGGCAACGTGCAAATGAATGAGTTAAAGCTTATAACTACTGTGAATACAGAAGAAAAGTAGTTTACAAGAGGTGGATAATCATGTAGGTTACAATTAGTGATCCACTACTATCGATTGAATTAAAAAACTCGCCCGCTGTGGCGAGTTTTTTTGCGAAGTTAATTTCCGATTAGAGGGTAGAGAGTAGAAGTCGGGATAGATGGGCCTAGCTTTGGATCACCCTCATAAGGACTTGTTTATCCAGCTAACGTGTCTTATATCGCTACAATTAAGTCATAGCCTTTATGATAAACCGACCATTGCTGTTAGATCAAAACAAGGAATCTTTATGAGTAGATCATAAATAGTAATCAGAAACTTTCGGAACATCATGAGTACTTCTCATATATGAACTTACTGAGGGTCAATTACTCTTTAATTTAGATTTAGGACCTACTAATTAATTGGACATTGATTAACAGTTGGTTACATGAATTTTTCTAAAACCTATTATGTTGAGGTAATGCGTAAAAGATGTAAATTTGAATTGTTTAGAATATATACCTAAACAATGACGCTAATGGTCGCGAGCGGCACGTAAACGATTTAACAAGAAAATTATGAAATCACTATTTACTTTTTTATTCCTTTTCGGAGCTACATCACTTTTTGCTCAATCTAATTGTTGGACAAATTTGAATTCACAGAATAGTGGTATTCCAAATTCACAGTATAACACTATTGCTGAATTGCCGACAGGTGAGTTCTTGATCGGTTCTGAAAATGGACTTATTGTGTATGATGGAGTAAACTTTAATTTTCTTTCTAGTAGCGATGCTCCATTAGGGTCTAAGTCTATCAATGTAATATCTGTTATAGATAGTAGTGTTTACATTGGAACAAACAACGGATATACTGTTGTTCGGGATTATGGTGTGGGAAGTATTGAGTTATTTCTATCCCCCTTTACAGGCTTATCGGGCGATACGGTCACTTCGTTAGTAATGGATACATTGAACCGACTCTGGATAGGAACAGAAGAAGGCGTTTCGGTGAAGTCTGGCTTAAACTGGCAACTGCTAACGGCCTCAGTTTTACCATCTAATAAAGTTAGTGGCATTACTGCGCTGACCTCAGGTAAAATGGCAGTAGCTACCGATCTAGGAGTTGCTATAGTTGAACAAGCATCCAACGGAAGCTACAGCGCTACTACTTTTACCAAACAAAACACTTCAAACGGATTAATTAATAATAACGTTACAGCGATTTTTGAGGATTCTTCAGAGAACTTATGGATTGGAACACAATTTGGTATTTCAAAGTACGACGGCACTACTTGGACGAAATACACAGTGTCTAATACCATGGGATTAGCCTCAAACGATATTCGTGGTTTTTCAGAAATGCCTGACGGTTCAATATTAGTTGCTACCGCTTTTGGTTTGACAACATTTGATACCGCCGGTGGGGTAAATCATCTCTACTCTGCCAATGGTCTTGCAGAAAACATATTAGGTGATGTTATTTATTGTATTGCAGATTCTAGTACTTACATGGTATCTAATAACCAGGCTTCAGGAAACGACAATGGCCTGCACATATATAATGGTAGCTCATTCAGTAACTTTGAAAGAGAGAATACTGGTATGCCTTCAAATCAACCCTTGGTTCTAGCCGTGGTAGATAAAGGTCCAGGAAACCCCGATCAGATGTTCAGTGGCTTTGCCAATGGCCTTTATGAACGAGGACTTGGAGGAATAGCACAATATTCAACCCAAAATACTAACCTACCATCTAATTCAATTAGAGACTTAAGCACTGATGATCAGGGAAATTTATGGGCATTGACAAATTCTGGCCTGTCAAAATGGGATGATAGCACCTGGACTAATTTCGGTTCTGCGCAAGGCCTTACTTCATCATATTTTATAAGCCAGGCGATTACTGATAGTACATTCATCGTTTCAAACACATTCTCCAGTGGGGTGGTTTACTACAATGGTACTTCAGCTACTGCATATAAGTCATTCAATACAACAGGCCTTGCTACAAATACGCACAGCGACTTTGAAAGAATGCCAAACGCAAGTGCGGCTATTGCTACAAATAGCGGTCTCTCGGTCTTTAACGGGTCATCTTTCACGCTTTACCAACAGAGCGCAGGACTTCCGTCAAATAACATAAAATCACTTAAATACGATTGGACTAATAATATACTTTGGTTGGGTCACAACAATGGTGCACATGGATTATCGTCTATGAATCCCGTGACAGGTACAATCACTAATTATTCAGCATCAGGCCCTTCCGCAGCTATTACAGATATTACTGTAGGTGGAACAGATAGTGTCATATATTTCATTGCGGGATCAAGCTATTACCGTTTCGACGCTAAAATAGATTCGCTGTCGGTCTTTAGCTCCTCCAATACTCCTCTGACGAGCTCAGTGCTTAACGATATTGAATATCTAGATGGTCAATTATGGATCGCAACAGGTTCTGGTCTTCACATTGCTGACGATTTTTCCCGTAGCGCAGTTGCTTTATCCATAGGGGATCCCGCAACGTGTGATTTAGACTCCGTGATTGTTATATCATTAGGAACGTATTCTTCTATACTATGGAGCGATGGATCTCAAAATACTTATGTATCTCTAGATACATCAGCTACTGTTTCTTATGTCGGGATCGACGCAAATGGCTGTACTTATTATAGCAATACCAATCAGGTTACGATTTTTGAAAACCCATTAGCAGATTTATTTCTAACAAACGATACTTCTTTCTGCTTGGGCGAAAGCAACACCATCACTACGTGGGACTACTTCGATACCTATTCATGGAATAATGGCAATACTGGTGATTCTGTATATGTAACAGACAATGGTCAGTTCTATATAGAGGTTATGGATACTAATGGTTGTTTTGCAATATCAGATACCATTGAGCTTGAGGTATGGAAGCCTTACGAGGAAGATTCACTTTGTATTGTAACAGTCGATACCTTGAATCATAACCAACTCGTTTGGAATAAAACCACGAATGAAAGAACTTTTCAATACGGGATCTATAAGCAGAACCCGCTAACAGGTGATATGGACAAGATTGCCGATCATCCTGCTTCCGGAGTTTTATCTGTATGGAGTGATGTTAACTCAAACGCAGGTATCACATCTACGCGTTATGCTATCTCAGTAATCGATAGTTGTGGAAACGAGAGCGAAATCAGTCCAATACATAAATCGATGCACCTTACGATTAACGAGGGGATTAACGGAGAGGTTAACCTTATATGGGATGGATACGAAGGGATTGACATTGTAACCTATGAAATATGGAGGGGCTCGTCACCAAAGCAGATGTTTAAAATTGATGATGTACCCGCTGCAAACTTTACGTATACGGATCTTAACGCACCAGTAGGCCTTCTGTTTTATAAAATTGTTGTGATAAATCCATTCATCTGTAACCCTACGGTTGGAAAAACTCAGTTGGGAGACGATTTCGGAACCTCGCAGTCCAACACTGTTGACTACGCGCTTACGGATAACGTGATCATCTACCCTAACCCTTTCCAAGGACAAACAAGGGTGGTGTGGAGTAATCCAGATTTAGAGGCTTACGAAATCAGAGTATATGATGCCGTTGGTCGATTGGTGGTTTACGAACCATCAATTACTCAAACGTATTATGATTTATATCAAAATGATCTACCATCAGGAGTTTATGCCATCGAATTAACAAACGGTGAACGTCTCTTGAAAACAGATTTTATCATAGAATAATTACCAATAGGCTTAA
>CAZAIL010000158.1:0-4209 GCA_964485155.1 uncultured Flavobacterium sp. | reverse complement strand
CATCAATTAAATCAAGAAGATAAAATTGAAATGGAAGCGTTTATTAACCATCCAAATACTAATATATCTTCAATAGTGACTTCTATTTTAATGGATGATGAGAAATATTCGTTGAGTGATTGGGAACGAAAAAACATCTTTGTTACAGAACCAAAAGAGATTTTGTCTAAACTTGTTACCGATGCAATTTTAAATCTAAGAAGAATTCTCATAGATAAAAAAATTCAAGAACTTATTAATCCTAGTCAAGAAACTACTCTAGAGAATGTTGATTTAGAAATGATTCAGAACTACACTGAATTAAAAAAACGATTGTACAGTAAATTGATGAGAGTAGTCTAGATATATAAATTTTTTTAAAAATTGTAACGCAACTTTTTTAAGTTTTAAGCACCTTATAATATATAAGCTTAAAAAATTTACCCCTATGAAAAATATTAAACTTTTAACAAAATCATTATTTTTAATACTAACAACTCCTTTAGAAATTTCAAAAGGTCAAAGACGCAGAAATTTAGTGCAGGCAAAAAAAATATTAAAATCTACTACATTATTCTAAGTTACTTGGGATTACGCAAACAGGTATTGAGTTCATTTTGTGCTGGTTAGCACTGTTAAATTTGAGATATATTTCATATACTTCTTTTTGTCTTTCTGTAAAATCATCTACTTTTTTACCCATTTTTTCAATTTTCATTGCCCATTCTAGTTCATCATAACTAGCTCCTAATTGATCTTCGTCAGTTCTGTCATCTCCCCATAAGCCGTCTGTTGGAGGAGCTTTTTGAATTTCTTCATCTACCCCTAAATAACTAGCAATTGCGTATACTTCAGATTTCATTAAATCGGCAATTGGACTTAGATCTACTCCGCCGTCTCCATATTTAGTGTAAAATCCAACACCAAAATCTTCAACCTTATTTCCAGTTCCTGCAACTAATAAATTATCTAAACCAGCAAAATAATATAAGCTAGTCATGCGTAATCTAGCCCTTGTATTCGCCAAACTCATAAAACGATCATCTTCGTTTTCAACTGCTGGCACTGCTTTTACGAGACTGTCAAAAACAGGAGTTAAGTTTACTTGGTTTGTAGATACATTTTTAAAACGTTCTTGAAGTGAAGAAATATGGTGTGTTGCTCTATTTACTTGACTTTCTTCTTGATGTATTGGCATTTCCAAACACAATGTAGGCAGGCCAGTTTTTGCACATAATGTAGATGTAACGGCAGAGTCTATTCCACCAGAAACACCAATGATAAAACCTTTAACACCAGCATTTGAAGCATACTCTTTTAACCATGATATTATATATTGTGTAACTTTTTCAACTTGCATAGAAAACTATTTTAGTATTTTTGACGTTTTTAATACATAGCTAAGATACAAAGCATATGCGAAATTATTTCTTATTCTTCTTTCTTCTTTTGTTTTTCAATTCTTGTCAAAAAGATGTCAAAAACAATATAGATACTTCAGTTATAGAAGCAGATTTTATGATTTTTAGATTTGAACAAGATTTTTATGGTTATGAAGGAGAAAATTTAGATGAATTGAAGAATAAATATCCTTTACTTTTCCCTTCTAACATTCCAGACAGTGTTTGGATTGCAAAAATTCAAGATAAGGATGAACAAGAATTATATAATGAAACTCAAAAATTATATAAAGATTTTTCTTTAATAGAGACTGAATTATTAGACTTATTCAAACATGTAACTTACTATCATCCAACATTTAATTCTCCAGATGTGATTACTGTCTTAAGTAATGTAGATTATGAGTTCAGAGTTGTATATACAGATCCTTTAATGCTTATTTCTTTGGATGTATATCTGGGGAAAGACCATCCGTATTATAATGATTTTCCATTTTATATAAAACAAAATAACATCCATAAAAGAATTGTGGTTGATGTTGCTGCCAACATCGTAGATTCTAAACTAAGACCATTTAATAGTAGGTCTTTTTTATCAAAAATGATTTATGAAGGTAAAAAATTATATCTGCTAGATCTTTACTTGCCATTTAAGTCAGACGCAATAAAAATAGGCTATTCTACAGAGAAATTTAACTGGGCATTAGCCAATGAAGAACAAGTTTGGAAATACTTTATAGAGAATAATTTATTGTATAGTACTGATACTAAATTGAACAAGAGATTTCTGGAAGATGCTCCTTTTTCAAAATTTTATTTAAGTGAAGACAGAAAGTCCCCAGGTCGTATTGGACAAAGGATTGGGTGGCAAATTGTTCGTTCCTTTATGGATAATAATGATGTATCTTTGCAAGACTTATTATCTATTGATGAAGAAGAAATTTTTAAAAACTCTAAATACAAACCAAGAAAATAATGGCCATAGCACATACTTCAAAAATTGAGTTTACAGTTGAATTAGATGATAATAAAATTCCTAAAAAAATAAGCTGGACAGCTGAAGATGGAGGAATAGATAACGAATCATCAAAAGCAATTATGCTTTCTGTCTGGGATCATAAAAAAAAGGATACTTTACGAATGGATCTTTGGACTAAAGATATGCCTGTTGATGAAATGAAACAATTTTTTCATCAAACCTTAGTTTCTATGGCATCAAGTTTTGAGCGTGCAACTGACGATCAAAAAATGACGGCAACAATGAGAGATTTTTGTGATTATTTTGCTGAAAAACTTGAGTTGAAGAAGTAATACTTTCCTCTCTTTCAGTATACTATAGATTTTAGTAATAAATTAAGTTGTTATTGATGAGGTATGTAAGTTTATCTTTTTTAAAACCTGTTTGTAATCTTCATGGCTATTAACAAAGTCTAGTTCAGAGACATCTATAACTAGTGTATTTAGATGCTGCTCTGTTTTAATAAAGTTATGATATCCATCATGAATTTTTTGTAGATAACTAGCCTCAATATTTTGTTCATATTCTCGCCCTCTTTTTTTAATGTTTTCTAAAAGACGATCTGTATTCTGATATAAATAGATGTATAAATCTGGCTTTGAAATTTCTTTGTACATAATGTCAAACATTTTTCTGTACAAAGCATACTCCTCTTTTTGTAGTGTTACTTGCGCAAAAATTAATGATTTGAAAATATAGTAATCAGAAACAATGAAATTTTTAAACAAATCAAATTGTGCTAAATCGTCACTTAATTGTTGATATCTATCTGCTAAAAAACTCATTTCTAAAGGAAAAGCAAAACGCTCTTTGTCTTCGTAAAATTTTGGAAGAAACGGATTGTCTGCAAATCGTTCTAATACAACTCTAGCGTTAAACTCATCACTCATTAAACTAGCTAATGAAGTTTTTCCTGCACCGATATTTCCTTCAACGGCTATGTAGTTATATTTTTCAGTAAGGGGTATTGGTCTTATTAATTTTGATGAAATTTTTTCAATTGATGAAGTGTCTTTACAGTTATTTAAACAAACATATAGTTGTTTTTTTTCTATTGGGTGAAATGTGTTTTTTGCAATTTCAACCAAAGGGACTAAGACAAACTTTCTTTCCAGCATTTTTGGATGTGGAATGGTGATTTTTCTTGAAAATATGATTTCATCATCAAATAATAAAATATCGATATCAATCTTTCTATCGGTATATTCGTGTAAGTTATTTCTTTCTCTACCCAATTTAGATTCTATTGTTAGAAGCTCTTCAAGTAAGCTTTCTGGCTGTAAATAGGTAGAAACGGAGACACTTATATTATAGAAGTCTTCACCTTTATATCCCCAAGAACTTGTTTTGTAGATAGAAGAAATTTTTTGAATAGCACCAACAGTCTCTGCAATCTCATAGATAGCTTTTTGTAGGTTTTTTAATTTTTCTCCTTGGTTAGAACCAAGAGATAAATATGTAAGGCGTTGTATTTTCATTAAGACATACAAAGAAACTAAATAAAAGAAGACTGTTTGTATGGAAACAAAAAAATCGCCAAAATATTTTGGCGATTTTTAAATTTATAAACTAAAAAGAGGCATTTAGTCTTCTTTCTTGTCTTGTTCTCTAGGTTTGCGATCTTCTCTAGGTTTACGATCATCTCTACGATTATCACGTCCACGGTTGTCTCTACTACCTCTACTATCACGTCCACGAGAATTATCTCTTGGTGGTCTTTCAACAAATCCTTCTGGTTTTGCTAAAATAGCTTTTCTAGAAACTTTTTCTTTTCTTGTTCTAGGATCTAAACCAAAGTATTTTACATCTAGT
>CAZAIL010000157.1:0-4277 GCA_964485155.1 uncultured Flavobacterium sp. | reverse complement strand
CAATCCTCAACAGATAATATTTCTTAATGACAGCGTTTGGTTTCCAACTTTAAGTACATCTACGCTTTTAAAAGAGTTTTCAGCGACCAGTGTAGACTACTTCGGCGCCCAAGTATTTATCAACTCCGGACCTGGTAATAAGAAACAAGCCATGTTCGGGTCATATTGCTTTGCAGTCAATGCACCCTTGTTGAGTAATTCTGCGTTTGTAAATTTTTGGGATAATTATAAGTTATCATCCAATAAAGAAATGACATTACGCCGAGGCGAGCGCGCCTTCTCATATCAGATGATGAAATCTACAAAAAACTCCTTTGGCATTTACTCATTAGAACGCTTCAACTCAGTTGTGGACAGCTTGAAACACGATGGATTGCAAGAAGCCTTGGAGGATATGATAGCTTTGGACCCACATCTAGAATCTCGGCGTTTACAACTTTTAGCTGCTAAAAAATCGCTAAGTTGGGTCGATCAAACAAAGAACCTGATAAAAGAGGGTGCAAAGACTAAAAACTACATTGGATCGGCACCTATTATAAGCATTAGAGAAATGGGGTTTCCAATGATTAAGAAAAATAATGAGAGGCTATATAAGCTAGCGCGTCAGCGCATTATACTAGCCGTAGAAGAAGGACGACTTGACGGCTTGAATCCCGTCGTACTAGCAGAAATGCGGGCACAGCTTTGATCTAAGAACAAGTATTCCTTTTAAATACGATAAAGTGTTTGGACTACAATATGTTTCAAAATAGCAAAGTGGATTATACAAATTAAGACACGTAGCCAATTAACAAGATTAGTACAAAGTTAATTTTCAGCCTACTTAGACTAATCTGACGAGTTGATAACTCCGTGGTTAACAACGAATTTTGAAAGACTACTCGTATCCAAAAATTAAAATTTGACAAAGCTCTCTTCCCACCTTTTCCATAACCTGCACTTAATCTACCATTTTCCATGTGTTGTACGTTTGGTAACTTTATAAAAAATAGAATTTAGGCATCTGCTCGGGACAGGATGTTAGCAGAAGTCTAAAATAAAGCGCCACAGGAGGGTTGGGATCTCGCGGCTACTTTCAAAGTCCCTGCGAGTTTCTAAAGTCCACTATGCTCAACTCAAAGAAACTTGTCTTACGACTAACTAGCAATCTAGTTCAGGTTACCCCTAGCCTAACTGCTGCCCAATTAGGCTAAAGAATTTATTTTTTCAATGACATAATCAGTCTGCTGCTGGCTTTGAGCCGGACACATCGGCAGGCTAATAACCTCTTTAGAAAATTGCTCACTTAATGGGAATTGTCCCTTAGAAAAGCCTGCGTTAGCATATGCTTTTTGTTGGTGTGGTGGGATTGGGTAGTGAATTCCTGTCTCTATACCTGCTTGTTTTAGCCGTTTCTGAAATTTTTGGCGCTGAGGATGGCGGATTACGTATAAGTGCCAGACTGGATCCGCCCAACTGCGTACCGCAGGAAGGACAAGGCCCGAGCCCACCAGGCCTTGAGAATAATGTGCCGCTACGCTTTTTCTACAATTAGTCCAGGCTTCCAGTTGGCTCAATTTAACATTTAAGATAGCAGCCTGCAGCGGGTCCAAACGGCTGTTCACTCCTTGAACGTCGTTCACATATTTAACCGACGATCCGTAGTTACGTAAAGACATAATCTTTTCAACTAGATCTGGGTCATTAGAGGTGACAGCGCCCCCGTCACCCCAAGCACCTAAATTTTTTGAAGGGTAGAAACTCCACGCTGCAGTCCCGACGCTGCCGATAGGGAGAGATTTATACCGAGCGCCATGGGCTTGGGCCGCATCTTCAAGAAGAAATAATCCATACTGATTGCTAATCTTCCGCAATGGATCCATATCAGCAGGCTGGCCATACAAATGTACCGCAATAATTGCTCGCGTCCGGTTAGTGACCGCCGCGGCAACTGCTTCAGGATCAATGTTATAGGTATCTTTCAAAGGCTCAACTGGCACTGGCTTTGCACCACACTGGCTCACAGCAAGCCATGTAGCAATGTAAGTATTGGCCGGCAATATGACTTCATCATCAGTCGTGATGCCAGCAGATTTTAGCGCAAGACAAAGCGCATCCAACCCATTAGCGACCCCAATGCAATGCTTAGCTGCAGTAAATTTTGCAAACTCAGCTTCAAAATTTAATAGTTCAGGGCCTAAGATATAACATCCTGAGTTAGCTACCCGCTTTATTGCAGCCTCAATTTCAAGCTGTACCTGAGACTGCGCCGCTAGCAAGTCTAGAAAAGGGACTTTCACGATTTACCAACTGCTTTAACGAACAGCCCCCGGTCTCGAATATAGTCTTGCTCATCGTATGGCCGTGAGGCCAAAACCATGCATACAGCTCCCTGACTAAAGCTATCCATTTCCCGCCACACCAGCCGGTTCATATAGATACCTCTACCAGGATCGCGCAACCAATATTCAGATTTAGTACTACCGTCGTCAATAGTAACACGGAAGCTTCCTGATAACGCAAAAAGGACTTGCTCAAGCTCTCGATGTGCATGTCCTCCGCGTTCGGAATCGACGGGAACATTATATAGGTAATAGACACGTGCAATCTGAAAAGGTACGTGGTTTCCCCCTTCAATAAATGTTAGGTCGCCTCTACTGTCATGAATTCGTGGTAATATGATTTCGTGCACGCCACTTTGAGTGAATTCCATAAACACACACCATACCTATACATTTTATTGTACTTTTTATTAAATCTTCTGAAACTTCAATACTGGATGCTTGCTTTCTAAATCAAAAAACTCACGAGACGTTATAAAAAATAGTCTAAAAGCAGAAAAAAGTTACACTACCGCACCAAACCTTTTCACGGTGTACTGAGCTATCCAACGGCTAACAACAGGGATATTAAGAACGATGGGTCGATGACTTCCTATTTTATATATAAAACGCAAACATGGTTACTGCTACGGTCAGGGCTATCAGTATTTGTTTCATCTGGAATAGTTTCTCTTGATTATACAGCCCACGCTTCTTGCAAGACTTGATGAAGTTGGCATCTGTTAGCCATCATAATATCCAAGAACTGTTTGGATTGGATGTGCCTACTTCTCATTTGTTGGTGAAGGGTTAACCCCAAGAGGCTTTTACATCATATGCGCCAAAGCTGTCAGAGGCTCTTTTAAGGTATAGTAGCTTAAAGCGTTCCAATCGCACGGCTCTTGGCTGCTAAACAAGATGATAAAATTGACCCTATAGACACTAAAAAGATCTTTCCGCTCTGACCACAATTACTAAATCTGGCTTTTCATCCGCATCTATCAAATCTTGTGGTAATTTTTGCAGTCTACTTTTCCAGTGACCTAAATAACGGACTTCTCTAAAAGTAGCGTTAAAATATTGTTTCAATGATTCACTAAAAGAATCTCCAGTCACCCAAATACTCTTGTCTACTAAAGGTGCAGCATTAGTAATAATCCCTACAGTCCCAAAAGATGTGGTGAGCTGGGTAGATATCATCTTTTTTGAAAGATTTGGTTCTTTTTTCCATGAGACTTGCCAATCATCACCCTCAGACAAAGGAAAGTCATTCAAATTTGATAGATCAATCAAATCTCCCCGATGGAGAGGGCCTGCTTTAAATTCAACCTTTGGGTGGGGCAAATCAACAAGTTGTGAAAAACCTTTATACGCTAGAAAAGCTCCTTTTAAATTCCAATGGGTATTTGTTCGCCAATAAAGTAAGCCTTCTGATGCCTTTTTACGCAGAAAATCTGCAACTGGATCATACACTATCAAATTAGGCGTATTTCTAAGCTTGTCTAAAAAGAAAGTACTGTATCTTTTATCAGATACTACCAACTTATCCGGCAAAAACTCTTTATAGATGCTTGATTTATTAGGACCAACAAACAAGACTACCCTTGTGTCAGATAGTGCCGCCGTATCAGCCAAAGCTCTGAACGGCTGTATCGATACTTCAATCGCTTCATTACTTGGGAGTTCAAAAAGTTTTAATTTAGCAACTGTATTATTATAGTTATTGCCTACGAAAAGCCAATCATCTTTACCCTTATACCATCTACTGGAAGAGCCAATTCTGTGCTCCAAACCTGCCCTAAAATTTAGAGTTTCGACACTATGGGTATCAGTAAGATCTGTTTTGCTAATTAAAAAACCAACTATTCCGACATTCGCCATAATTCCGATTAGTAATAAAGGTTTTAATCTTTCTTTACTTTTCCCAAAACGAATAGGAGTTTCGATAAATTTATATGTGAGCCACGCAAGAATGAT
>CAZAIL010000156.1:0-4278 GCA_964485155.1 uncultured Flavobacterium sp. | reverse complement strand
GTCATGTTCTTGATTTAGCAGCTTATGACCATATTTTATTTCTAATTGTACTGACTGTTATTTTTAGTTTTCGCCAGTGGAAAAAAGTAGTATGGTTGCTAACTTTTTTTACTATAGGGCATACCATTACTTTGGCATTAGCTGCCTTTGGTATTATTGGAATTAGAATAGATATTGTGGAGTTTTTAATTCCTGTAACCATAGGTGTTACTGGGTTATTTAATATCCTAAGAGTAACTGAGGCTTCCTTGGGGAAAGTGAAAATCAGCTTACTTTTTGCGCTATCTTTTGGACTAATTCACGGACTTGGGTTTTCAAATTATTTTAAACTAATGATTGGAAAAGAGGAAGACAAAATCTTACCTTTGTTAGAATTTGCGCTAGGAATAGAAGCTGCACAAATAATTATTGTGTTTGCTGTTTTGCTACTAGGAATGCTTATGAAAAGTTTCTTTAAAGTTCCAAAAAGAGATTGGATACTGGTGTGTTCTGCCTTTGTAATTGGAGTTGTAATTCCTATGATGCTGAACAGAATATTTTGGTAAATAATTAACGTGCTCATTTTTTAAATCTCATTACTTTTAACCTTTATGAATTCTAAACAACATAGATACGATATTGCTTATTTAAAAATGGCTTTAGAATGGGGTCAATTATCTCATTGTAAGCGAAAACAAGTAGGAGCTTTGATTGTAAAAAATCGGATGATTATTTCAGATGGCTTTAATGGTACTCCTTCTGGTTTTGACAATTGTTGTGAAGATGATAATGATGTTACCAAATGGGAAGTATTGCATGCAGAAGCCAATGCTATTTTAAAAGTAGCCTCCTCTACCCAATCTGCAGCAGGAGCAACTTTGTATATCACCTTATCTCCTTGCCAACAATGCAGTAAACTTATCCATCAAGCAGGTATTAAACGCGTAGTATATTCTAAAGACTACAAAGACACTTCTGGTATCAATTTTTTAAAAAAAGCAGGAGTAGAAACTCAATACTTACCTATAAATGACTAAAAATAATTTCCCTATTTACTTATCAATAGCCACCATTTTTGGCATCTTAATTGGTGTCTTTATAAATGGTAATAGTAATGGATTTTCTCTAAATCCCAACACTAAAAACGAAGCGAAGATTAGACGTTTAATGGATTATATAGATCAGAACTATGTGGACACCATCAATACAACTAATTTATTGGACGGTGCAATTTCTGAAATGGTTGGTAAATTAGACCCGCATTCTGCCTATATTCCAAAAAAGAATTTGCAAGATATGCAAGATAGAATGCAAGGAAAATTTGTTGGTATTGGAATTCAATTTAGAATTATTAACGACTCTGTAACTGTTATTGAACCAATAAAAGGAGGTCCAAGTATAAAAGCGGGGATAAAAGCCGGTGACAGAATAATTATAGCCGACAAGGACACACTGTCTGGTAAAAAAATAAACCTTAATAGTGTTCCTTCGTATCTCAAAGGAATATCAGGTTCAGAAGTAATATTGAAAATTTACAGAAAGGCGAATGATTCGTTATTTAATCTCAAAATTACTCGGGGAGATGTAAATATTAAAAGTGTAGACCTCTCTTATATGATAAATGATCACATAGGCTATATAAAACTAGATCGATTTGCAAGAAATACCTACCGCGAATTTACAGCTGCCTTAACAAAACTCACCGGCCTAGGAATGGAAGACCTAGTGCTGGATTTAAGAGGAAATGGAGGCGGATTTATTGATATAGCGAACAGTATTGTTGATGAGTTTTTAGAAGATGATGCGCTCATTGTATTTACAAAAAACAACAAAGGACAAGTTGATGAGTATTTTGCTACAAAAGATGGCGCTTTTGAAACTGGAGAATTGTATGTTTTAATAGATGAAAACTCTGCTTCTGCATCAGAAATTGTTGCTGGTGCTTTGCAAGACAATGATAAAGGAACCATTATAGGAAGACGTTCTTTCGGAAAAGGCTTGGTTCAAATAGAAATGGAATTGGGAGATGGATCAGCTGTGCGCTTAACAACTGCAAGATATTATACTCCAACTGGTAGATCTATTCAAAAACCGTACACTAAAAATGGAGACAAAAATTACTACAACGATTATCAACAAAGAATTTTAAGTGGAGAGTTACTGTACAAAGATAGCATTCAAGTAACAGGTTCTTTACAATATAAAACTCCAAAAGGAAAGGTAGTATATGGCGGTGGTGGAATTATACCCGATGTTTTTGTAGCCATAGACACAACAGGGTACTTGAATAACTTTTACTATAGAACTATCACTAATTTTTCTTTTGATTATGTTGATGTAAACAGAAAAGAACTCACTGAAAATTGGACTTTAGAGCCATTTCTTGCCAATTTTGACAAAGATGATACCATATTTCAATCGTATGTATCAAAAATATTTGACATCAATATTCCTTCTTTTAAAGCAAAAGAAAAAATACGTATTTATCTAAAAGCTACCATTGCAAGAGAACTTTTTGGTGATCTTGGGTTCTATCAAATTATTCAAAAAGATGATAAAATGCTTCAAAAAGTTTTAGAATTGGATGCTAGCATAGAATAGTGTTACTTTGCACCACATGACTACGATTACTACTTCTGAAAATAAGAAAATATACTTTGCTTCTGATCAACATTTAGGAGCTCCAACTCCTGAAGCTAGCTTACCGCGTGAAAAAAAATTTGTTGCTTGGCTAAACGTAATTAAAGAAGATGCTGGGGCTGTTTTTTTATTGGGTGATTTATTTGATTTTTGGTTTGAATATAAAACGGTAGTTCCTAAAGGATTTGTAAGAGTATTAGGAAAACTTGCTGAACTCAAAGATGCAGGCATCGCCATTTATTTCTTTGTAGGGAATCATGATTTATGGATGCGTGATTATTTTCAGAAAGAATTAGATATTCCTGTTTTTCATCAACCTCAAGAATTTGATATTAACGGAAAGTTATTTTTAATTGGACACGGTGATGGCTTAGGTCCAGGAGATCATGGGTACAAACGAATGAAAAAAGCATTTACTTTCCCCTTTTTTAAGTGGTTATTTAGATGGCTACATCCCGACATAGGAGTAAGATTAGGACACTATTTCTCTGTGAAAAATAAATTAATTTCCGGCGATGAAGATGCGCAGTTTTTAGGAGAAGAAAATGAATGGCTAGCGCTATACTGCAAGAGAAAGCTTACAGAAAAACACTATGACTTCTTTATCTTCGGGCACAGACATCTTCCCTTAGAAATTGAGTTAAATAGTACAAGTAAATATATAAATCTTGGAGATTGGATTCAGTATTTTACCTATGGTGAATTTATGAAAACCTTTAAACTGAAAGAATTTTAATACTATTCTTTTGTAAATTTAATGAGTTGTTGAACTCCTTTATAAATACTCAAACAGTTTTCTATTATAAACGCCTCATCTATATTTTTTTCTTTCAAATATGCTTTTAATACTTTTTCTCCATCAAAATCTACAAAAGCCAATCTAAAAAATAATTCTGTAGTATCAAATCCAAAATCAGATCCTGGCAATAAAGCAACTCCAAAATTCTCTAAAAGATAATGAGATAGTTTGGTGCTACTATGTAATTCTAATGATTTAGCTTTTTCTTTAAAGTTCTCAAAGCCTATCATCATGTAAAATGAGCCTTGGGGAGTGGTACACTGAATATTATTAGTAGAAAGCTGTTTATAAACATAGGAAGAGATTCCGTATAAAATAGCGGCAGAGTTAGCAACGTATTCTTGTAGATCTTTAGAATATTGATATGCTTTTACAGCGGCAAATTGAACGGGTGAAGAAACACAACTAAATGTTTCACTAAATAACGAAGTATAGACAACAGACAGATGCTCTAGTTCTATTGGTAGTGACATAAATCCTAAACGATATCCTCCTGCTGAAAACACCTTGCTAAGCCCTCCAAAAACAATCGTCCCTTCAGAATAATAGTTAGAAATACTTGGCGAATACTCATTTTTAAAATTTATTTGAGAGTAAATCTCATCAGAAAAAACTACTACTTGATATTTTCTACAGACAGTTGCTAAAGACTTATATTCAGTATCTGAATACACAGCACCTGTTGGGTTGTTTGGCGAGTTTAGAATAAGTATTGAATCTTGTTTTTTATGTTCGCTTAAATAGGCCTCTAATGTGTCTGCCGTAAGTTTAAAATTATCTTCTAGTGTTGTTTCTAAAATGCTATAACTTCCTCCTTTTGACTTTATCTGTGGTATATAACTTACCCAGCTACCTTTTGG
>CAZAIL010000155.1:0-4333 GCA_964485155.1 uncultured Flavobacterium sp. | reverse complement strand
ACGCAGCAAGAGTACTTGGTTGTAGCAGTGTGATGTAGGTAGCTTGCCTTTTTTTGTGCCAAAAAATTAGACTATCCCAATACATTTCTTCATTAAATCATTCCCTCATTATTTTATTAAATCATTATTTCACACCTCATAAGTATTCATAAGTCTGTTAATATCTAGCAAACTATTTACCTCTAACTCACAGTTTCTTTTTAGATATTTGTATCAATTAATATTTTTGTTAAACTTTCATGTCTAAAATAGTTTTAATTACTGGTGCCTCCTCTGGAATAGGCAAATCTACAGCAGCTTTTTTAGCCTCAAAAAATTATACGGTTTATGGAACAGGCAGAAATCCTAAAAGTACTACAGATGCCCCTTATACTTTACTACCTTTAGATGTTACCAAAACAGGCTCTATAGAAAAAGTAATCCATCATATTATAGCTAAAGAAGGAAGAATTGATGTCTTGGTAAACAATGCTGGTATGGGAATTACGGGCCCTATAGAAGACACTCCAACTGATGAAATGAGAAAAGTTTTTGAGACCAATTTCTTTGGTGCCATAGAGATGATGAAAGCGGTATTGCCTCAGATGCGTAAACAGCAATCAGGAACTATTATTAATGTAACATCTATTGCCGGTTATATGGGCTTGCCTTACAGGGGTATTTACTCTGCAACAAAAGGAGCCTTAGATTTGGTGTCTGAAGCCATTAGAATGGAAGTGAAAGAATTTGGTATTCAAATAGCAACCATTGCTCCTGGTGATGTTGCTACTAATATAGCGGCAGGAAGGTATCATACACCAGTGTTTGAGAATTCTGCCTACAAAGAAAAGTATCAAGTTAATTTAGATTTAATGGATTCGCATGTAGATTGTGGAATGCATCCAATTAAAATGGCAGAACAGATATACTATGTTATAAATTTAAAACAACCAAATGTACATTATAAAGTAGGTGCATTTATGGAGAAGTTTTCCATTATGTTAAAAAAAATACTACCGAGTAAACGATACGAAAAACTATTAATGAACCATTATAAATTATAACTTACAACTAAACAAATCATATGAAATTTTTTATTGACACAGCCAATTTAGAGCAGATTAAAGAAGCCCAAGCACTCGGTATTTTAGATGGAGTGACCACCAATCCGTCTTTAATGGCCAAAGAAGGAATTACAGGAGAAGCAAATATTATCAATCATTACAAAGCAATCTGTGAAGAAGTAGATGGAGATGTTTCTGCTGAAGTAATTTCTACAGATTTTGAAGGGATGGTTAGAGAAGGAGAAGCATTGGCTGCTTTAAACCCACAAATAGTGGTAAAATTACCAATGATAGCAGATGGGGTAAAAGCTTGTAAATATTTTTCAGACAAAGGAATTAAAACCAACGTAACCTTAGTTTTTTCAGCGGGTCAAGCTCTATTAGCTGCTAAAGCAGGAGCAACTTATGTGTCGCCTTTTATTGGTCGTTTAGACGACATTTCTACAGATGGGTTGAATCTTATTTCTGAAATACGCTTAATTTTTGATAATTATATGTATGAAACACAAATTCTAGCGGCATCAGTTAGACACACCATGCATATTATTGATTGTGCAAAATTAGGTGCAGATGTAATGACTGGTCCTTTAAGTGCTATTTATGGATTATTAAAACACCCATTAACTGATATAGGTTTGGCTAAGTTTTTAGCTGATTACCAAAAAGGAAATTAAAATTTACTAAAAAGCATCACCACTAAATCAGGAAGTTAAAAAAGTAGTTTGCTTTTGAAATTTTCTGATTTTTCTATTTTCATCATTAATTCCTTTATAAAGACAGTAACTTTGCAACTCGTAAATTGTTCAATTTTTTGTAACAAACAATGTATCCGAAGAAAGAATTAGCACAAATTATTATCGCTGCATGTCACCAATTTGAAATACAAACTGTTGTAATTTCTCCAGGGTCTAGAAATGCACCCTTAACTATTGGTTTTTCTAATCATGAAGATTTTGAAACGCTGAGTATAGTAGATGAGCGTTGTGCTGCTTTTTTTGCTTTAGGAATTGCGCAGCAAACACAAAAACCAGTAGCAATAGTTTGTACATCAGGTTCTGCCTTGTTAAATTACTATCCTGCAATAGCTGAAGCATATTACAGTCAGATTCCTTTAGTTGTCATTTCTGCAGACAGACCAGCACATTTAATTGACATTGGAGACGGACAAACTATACGTCAAGAAAATGTTTTTCAAAATCATATTTTACATAGCGCAAACTTGAAAGAATTTGATACTGAAAATACTATAAGAACACTATCAAAAGCATTTTCACTGCTAAGACAAGTAAAAGGGCCTATTCATATTAATGCACCCTTTAATGAGCCGCTATATGAAACTGTAGCAGCAATGAATGATTTTCAGTTTATGGTCGAGAAATCAGCCTCTGAAGATACCATCGATTACGAAAATTTAGCATCTCAGTGGAATTCTGCCAAGAAGAAAATGATTTTAGTAGGAGTTCATTCGCCTAATGTAGCATTAGAAATTTTATTAGACAAAGTTGCCGATGATCCGTCTGTATTGGTGTTTACTGAAACTACCTCTAACCTTCAGAACAAAAGATTTATAAATTCTATAGACAATCTTATTTTTAATTTAACAGAAGAAGAATTTATATCACTTCAACCAGATATTCTGCTAACATTTGGTGGAATGATTGTTTCCAAAAAAATAAAAAAGTTTTTACGTGACTATCCACCAAAAGAACATTGGCATGTAAATGAACTAAGAGCTTTTAATACCTATCACGTTCTAAGCAAGCATCTTAAAATTAACAGTCATTCGTTTTTTAAACATTTTTGTAAGTTGGTAGATTATGACAATAACAGTACTTATGAATCTACATGGACTCATAACAAGCAACGAATCAGAGAGAAACACAACCGATACATTAAAACAGCTCCTTATTCAGATCTGAAAGTATTTGAACAGGTTTTAAAAGTAATTCCAGATTTTTCAGAAGTACAGTTTAGTAATAGTGCTATTATTCGTTATTCTCAATTATTTGAAATGAATTCAACAATTACTGTTTTTTGTAATAGAGGAACTAGTGGAATAGATGGTAGTACAAGTACTGCTCTAGGAGCCGCTTATGCAACACAAAAACCTACTACCTTAATTACAGGAGATTTGAGTTTTTTTTATGACAGCAATGCATTGTGGAATAATTATATTCCATTAAATGTTAGAATTGTAATTATTAACAATTCTGGTGGTGGAATTTTTAAAATTATTCCAGGACCAAAAAAATCTACTGCTCTAAAATACTTTGAAACACCTCATTGTTTAACAGCAGAGCACTTATGTATAATGTTTGGATTTGAATATAGCACTGCACATAATTTAAAAAGCTTAAAAGAAGAGGTAGTAGGTTTTTATGACAAGTCAGAGAAACCCAAGTTACTTGAGGTTTTTACACCTAGCGATCAAAATGATTTGGTACTAAAAGAATATATTAACAACTTAAAATAAGAAAGATGGAGTTAGAAATTGGACAAAAAGTTACAATCATCATAGGGAAAGAAACACCACTTGGTTTTGTTGTTTTAATTGAAGATTCTAAAGAAGGATTGGTTTATAAGAGTGAAATTTTTTCAGACTTAGAAGAAGGAATTACTACAATCGGTTATATTAAAAACATTAGGGAAGACGAAAAAGTTGATGTTTCTCTCAGACCTTTAGGCTATAGAAATACTATAGAAGATGACAAGTCGAAAATTCTATATCAATTAACACAAAAAAATGGTGAGATATTACTTACAGATAAAAGTTCTCCAGAATCTATTAAGTTTCATTTACAAATGAGTAAGAAAGCATTTAAAAGAGCTCTTGGGGCCCTATACAAAGAGAAAAAAGTAACATTACATCAAGATAAAATAGAAAAAGTTTAATTTCTTCGATTTAATAAACGTTCTACATTTTGATAAAACAAATTGGCGTTAGGATCTCTAGGATTCATCTTTCCATACCCTAGACGATATTGTTCTAAGGCAGCTTTAAAATCTTTTCCACTTTCGTAATATTTACCTAAGTAATAATGACCCATTTCAGAACTAGGAAATAGTTTTAAAATCATTTCTCCAAAATCATCTAAAAAATCACCGTTTTCTTTATCTAAAATGATATCCTCTATGGCAAATATGTCTGTTTTTCTTATTCCTATATTAGAGCCAAATAAAAACTCTATATCTAAATATTTTATTTCTAAATAAGAGATTGCGTCTGGCGGACTTAAATTTTTTATTTTTGTATCAAATTCATCTGCTGTAATTCTAGAATAAATTTCAAA
>CAZAIL010000154.1:0-4367 GCA_964485155.1 uncultured Flavobacterium sp. | reverse complement strand
TTATTAATTAAATTTTTTAAAATGAAGTTTATAGTCACAAACCAAAACAAAGCTGAGAGGCTAGTTAAATTAATAGTATCAGCTTTTTTATTATCTGCTCCATTTATTTATCATAATAATCCATTTACAGTTATACAATCTATTATTGGTGGTGTTTTGTTGTTCAATGTATTTTCAGGAATGTGTATTATTTATAGATTTTTTGGCGCAAACACTTGTAAAGTATAAACCACAGTCATATCATTCTCATCAAATCTTAAAAATTATTTATGTTCCAGACTAAAAATTATAAAAAACAAAACAACAAATCACTGAGGTATCTTAAATTTGGGTTGTTTGTAATATCCATTATTTTTTTTAGTTGTAATCAATCAAAAGAAATTAAAAGTAAAAATTTATGGCCAGTTATAGTGCCATTACCTTTAGACTCCTCTATTGAAGCTCAAATTGATGAAATACTTCCCAAACTAACCTTAGAACAAAAAGTAGGGCAAGTAATTCAGGCCGATACTGATTCGGTAACTCCTGAAGAAGTAAAAGAATATCGGTTGGGCTCTGTGTTGAGTGGAGGAAATTCTGCTCCGGGTCCACTGCCATATGCTGATTCAAAAAAGTGGCTTGAAATGGCTGATAAATACTACAATGCCTCAATCGATAATGAGGGTGTTGAAATAGCAATACCTATTATTTGGGGAATTGATGCTGTGCATGGTCATGCAAATTTAAAAGGCGCTATCATTTTCCCTCATAACATTGGTTTAGGCGCAATGAATAACCCTGATTTAATTGAAAAAATTGCAGGTATTACTGCACATGAATTAACTGTATCTGGACATGATTGGACTTTTGCTCCTACCCTTGCAGTACCTCAGGATTTGAGATGGGGAAGAAGTTATGAAGGATTTTCTGAAAACTCTGATATTGTGCAGTCTTATGGAGATCGTATTGTAATTGGTTTACAAGGAAATTTTGGTGCAGCTAATTTTATGGGTGATGGAAAAGTGATTTCAAGTGCTAAACATTTCTTATCTGATGGTGCAACACAAAACGGAGTAGATCAAGGGGATGCTTTAATTAGTGAAGAAGAGTTGATTAATGTTCATGCTGCAGGGTATTACAGTGCTATTCCTGCTGGCGTACAAACAGTTATGGCTTCATTTTCAAGTTGGCAAGGGAGAAAACTTCATGGTGATAAAGAATTACTAACCAATGTATTAAAAGAAAAAATGGGGTTTAATGGATTTGTAATTGGTGACTGGAATGGTCATGGTCAAGTACCGGGATGTACCAATACAGATTGTGCACAATCATTAAATGCAGGGTTAGATATGTATATGGCACCAGATAGCTGGAAAGGATTATATACAAGTACTTTGCAACAGGTAAAAGACGGAATTATTCCTATGGAACGTCTAGACGATGCCGTTCGTCGTATTATTAGAGTAAAACTCGCATCAGGTATTTTTAAAAAAGGGGTACCAAGTAGCCGGAAAAATGCTGGTAACGAAAACTTTTTAGGATTACCAGAAAACAGATCTATCGCAAGACAAGCAGTCAGAGAATCCATGGTACTGCTCAAAAATAACAACCAAGTATTACCTATTAATGCTTCTAAGACAATACTAGTTGTTGGCGATGGAGCTGAAAGTATTTCTAAAGCTAGTGGTGGATGGACACTTTCTTGGCAGGGAACTGGACATACCAACGAAGAATTTCCAAATGGAGAATCTATCCTACAAGGCATTGAAGAATTAGTTAATCAAGCTGGTGGAAAAGTAATTTTCTCTCCAAATGGTGATACATCAATAAAAGCTGATATTGTGATTGCTGTATATGGAGAAGATCCTTACGCAGAATTTCAAGGAGATCTTCAGAACTTAGATTTTGTTCCTAACGGATTTGACGTCAACAAATTAGCTGTCTATAAAAATAAAGGAATTCCTGTAGTTTCAGTATTCCTATCGGGACGACCAATGTGGACGAATCCAGAGATTAATAATTCTGATGCATTTGTTGCCGCATGGTTACCTGGAAGTGAAGGTGGTGGGATTTCAGATCTATTATTCAAGAAAGATCCCTCATATGATTTTATGGGGAAATTATCTTTTACATGGCCAGCCAGCGCCGTAGTTTCAGAAAAAAATAAAGCTCTATTTAAATTAGGGTATGGACTTAGTTACGCTAGTACAGAAAATCTTGATATGTTAACTGAAGAATCAGGTCTAGAGAATAGTGCAATAGCCTCATCAGGAAAATTCTTTAATATGGGGGCTACAATTGCACCATGGGGCTTGTGGCTAAGATCTGGAGATTTAATTAAGCAAATAGAAAGCTTCCCAACATCTATTGGTGGGCTTATAGTAAGTAAAACAGATCATATGGCACAAGAAGATGCATTACGAATTAATTGGACTAAATCCGATGGAGATTATTTTCGTATTTCTTCAAAAAAACCAAATGATATGGCGCGTCAGTCAAATGGTGCAATGAAATTAGCTTTTACTGCGAAAACATTTATCGGTTCTGATGCTGTTTTACAAATTGGCCAATGCGATTACGATGGTAGTTGTGATAAAACATTAGACGTTAAAATAACTGGAGACTGGAAAGAGTATAGAATTAGTTTAAGCTCTTTTGAGGAATTAGGAATAGACATGTCCAAAATAACTTCTGCATTGATAATTAAAGCAAAAAAGGATGTTGATATCGGATTAGGTAATGTACGTTTAGAATAAAATACTAATTCTGGTTGTGACAGAAATTAAAATTATTCTCTGTTTCTTGACGATATTTCCATTGTTCTTTATATGTTGTACTAAGCATATTTAAGCATACGAAAACTCATAAAGTTCGGAAAATATTTCACCCACTAGCTCTTTTTTCATCCCCAACTGAATCACTATAGACAATATTAAAAATATTTTTTATAGTATAATTAAATAGAATAGGTTCTTGAGTCTCTAAAACTGTTTTAAAATATTCCTTAATACAGTACTCATATAAGTATGCTTTTAAGTCTAAATAATTAAAAGCTTATCGCCTTCTTTTAGAATGTAATACCGCTTTTTTAATTTTTCAGGTAGCTTTTCTTTAACCTCTTTTTGATACCCTTTAGCCCAAAAAAAAGTTTCAGAATTGACTTTAACTGTACTATGGTGTTGAGGTAATATATATTTTGGTTCTAATCTATTAATCAAAGTCAAACTATTTTTTACATACATGTTATGCTCTGTAGGGGAAAAAAAAAGGACGTCTATGTCCTCAAGAAATAAATGATCCTCTAGAAGAAATGAGTCGCCTGGTTGCAAAAAACGTTTCCCGTCTATATCGATTAAATATCCACAATCTTTTAAATTAGCTTTGTAATAGATTGCAAAATCAGCATTACCGTGAATTGCCCTTATTGGAGTAACATTAACACCTGAAATTTCAAATTTTTTTCTTGGAACAGCTAGTTTTATTCGTTCATCGGGAATATTTAGTGCTTTGGCTATTTCCAAACAACTCTCGGGAATCACAAAAATACAATCTGATTCTTCTATTAAAACCTTTGAAACACTTCTAGCAAAATGATCTTTATGATAATGAGTAACGAAAGATATATCTAAAATTTGAGCAAGTTCTTTTTCGCTAATCGGTGGTTTGTTAATTCTTTTATCGTAGTCTAACAATATATCTGTACTAATAACCAAATCATTAGACTTTATTATCCATCCGTTATGACCTGCCCACCATAATCCTACTCCTTCTTGATGTTGATCTATTTCTTGTTTTAAATTGGACTGCTCCTGACATTTCAAACCGAAAGGGGCAATTAAAAACAATAGAAAAAGATATTTCATTATTACATCATTTATCTGTTTCTTGATGATCCATCCAATATTCTAACCATGGAATACTATACATATGAGTCCATGCAAAAACTCTTAAACCATGCAAAATATTCCAATTACTGCTTCTTAGATTTCTAGCATTTGAATCACCATTAAATCTTTTAAAAAATGGTTTTTCACTCAGCCTTGGCGTTTTTAAAAGTGCATTAGCCAATTCCCTTTGAGTTTTATATGATGTTATTTTCTTTTCTATTTTTCGAGAGGTGAGTGGTTTTGATCTCAATATTGCCTCATCCAAAAAACTTTTCTCATTAGAAAGTTCATATCCAACTATTAGGCTATGTATTGTTGAAAGTAATGATTCATACTCATGATTATAAGGAGGATTGTCTCTAACAGCTCTAGCATGTTTTATTAATCCATTTCGTACCCTTTTATCATTCGTTAATTGATGATATTTATATAATCCATGAGACACATATGGATTAGAATAACCATACCTGTCAATTGTAAAACTTCCATATTGATCTGGAC
>CAZAIL010000153.1:0-4368 GCA_964485155.1 uncultured Flavobacterium sp. | reverse complement strand
GAAGATTTTTTAAATAAGTAAGAAATGAAAGTTGGATTGTATTTTGGGACTTTTAATCCAATTCATGTTGGCCATATCATCATTGCCAATCATTTGGTAGAATATTCAGATTTAGATGAAATATGGATGGTTGTTACTCCACACAATCCGCACAAAAAGAAAAACTCTCTTTTAGAAAATCATCATAGATATGAATTGGTGTATATAGCACTTGAAAAATATCCAAAAATTAAACCTACAGATATAGAATTTAAATTACCGCAACCTAACTATACGGTTAAAACACTTGCTTTTATAGATGAAAAATACCCACAACATGAGTTTAGTTTAATTATGGGTGAAGACAATTTACAAAGCTTTCATAAATGGAAAAACTATGAAACAATTCTAGAAAATTACGAAATATATTGTTATCCAAGAATAGCGGAAGGGAAGACAAAAACAATGTTTGAAAATCATCATAAGATTCATAAAGTCGCTGCTCCAATCATCCAAATTTCTGCAACATTAATTCGCCAAGGAATTAAAAGTAATAAAAATGTAGAACCAATGCTTCCAAAACAAGTTTGGAAATATATTGATGAAATGAATTTTTACAGAAAATAAGTTAGCTAATAAATCTATTTTTTAAAATTTTACTGAAGGATCAAAATTAACCAATCAGGGTTTCGTTGTATATTTGTTTATTAACAGAGGTTTAAATGGCAAAAAACAAAAAAAAGAAACTCAAATTAAAGCAAAAACTAACCAATAAGTACCGTTTGGTTGTTTTAAATGAGCATACATTTGAGGAAAGATTTGCCTTAAAATTATCTCGCTTAAATGTTTATATTTTTGGCGGATTATTTTCTGTTATCTTAATTTTAGCAACAATTGTATTAATAGCTTTTACCCCTATAAAAGGATATATTCCAGGGTATTCCTCTGTAAAATTGAAAACAGATGCAAGAAAACTTACCTTGGCATCAGATTCGCTTCAAAACAGATTGGCAGTTCTAGAAAATTACACAAAATCTATCAAATCTATCCTAACAGGTGAAGTTACTTCTGATGATATTATAGATTCTATTCAAGAACTAGCAAAAAGAACACAAGTAGATCAAAGCACATTAAACGCTTCAAAACAAGATTCAATTTTTAGAGAAAAAATAGAAAGCAGAGATCGTTTTCCATTAACAGATGAATTACAAAATAGAGTTAAAATTGTGTTTTTTGCGCCAGTTAGTGGAACAATTTCTCAATCTTTTAATTCAGAAAACAAACACTTTGCAATCGATGTTGTTGCAAAAACAGGTACACCAGTAAAAGCAGTTGCAGACGGTACAGTTATTTTTTCAGAATGGACTACAGAAACTGGCTATGTTATTATCTTAAAGCATACAAACAATTTTATTTCTGTCTATAAACACAACGGAATATTATTAAAACAACAAGGAGACCAAGTGCAATCTGGCGAAGCAATTGCAAGCATAGGTTCTTCTGGTGAGTTAACAACAGGTCCTCATTTACACTTTGAACTTTGGAGTGATGGTTATGCTGTTAATCCTGCTAATTATATAGATTTCGAATAAATGAGTTTAAAGTCTACTTTAGCGATTCCTTTTGCGAAAAAAGCTCGAAAAAAAGTATATAAATGGGCGTATAACCCACATAAAACACAGCAGAAAGTTTTTAAGGAACTCATAAAAAAAGCGAAGAATACTGCTTTTGGGAAAGATCATAATTTTGATAAAATCACAAGTTATTCAGATTTTAAAAAACAAGTAAAAGTAACAGATTACGAGGGGTTAAGGCCTTATGTTGATAGAATTATAGCAGGAGAAAATAATGTGCTTTGGAAAGGAAAACCATTGTATTTTGCAAAAACATCTGGTACAACTTCAGGAGCAAAGTACATTCCTATTACTAAAGAATCAATGCCAACTCATATAAAAGCAGCAAAGGAAGCTCTACTGTTTTATATCGCAGAAAAAAATGATGCTAGTTTTGTAGATGGTAAAATGATTTTTTTACAAGGAAGTCCTGTTTTGGAAGCATTAAATGGGGTGAAACTAGGTAGGTTAAGCGGAATTGTAGCACATTATGTACCGCAATATCTTTTAAAAAACAGACTGCCAAGTTGGGAAACCAACTGCATAGAAGATTGGGACACAAAAGTAACTGCCATAGTAGAAGAAACCATCAATGAAGACATGACGGTTATTAGCGGAATTCCTTCATGGGTGCAAATGTATTTTGAAAAACTGATAGATAAAACGGGAATGAAGATATCTGATACCTTCCCAAACTTTAATTTTTTCATCTACGGAGGTGTGAATTTTGAGCCCTACAAAAACAAGTTTGAGACTCTTATCGGAAAGAAAATAGACTACATAGAATTATATCCAGCATCAGAGGGGTTTATTGCCTATCAAGACTCTCAAACAGAGCAAGGGATGTTATTGCAATTAAACAGTGGAATTTTTTATGAATTTATTCCTGCTAATGAATTCTTCGATGAAAATCCAACCAGAATATCTTTAGAAGATGTTCAATTAGGAGTTAATTATGTCATTGTTTTAAATACCAATGCGGGTTTATGGGGCTATAATATTGGAGATACGGTAGAATTCTCCTCGTTATTACCATACAGAATAAAAGTAACTGGTAGAATTAAACACTTTATTTCTGCCTTTGGAGAGCATGTGATAGGCAAAGAAGTAGAAAAGGCTTTGAACGATGCAATTAAAGGAACCATTACAAACGTCAGCGAGTTTACAGTAGCGCCTCAAGTAAATCCATCTGAAGGATTGCCCTATCACGAATGGTTTATTGAGTTTGAAAATGAAGAAGAGAATAGCAAAGAATTGGCCTCAAAAATAGATGCTTCAATGCAACAACAGAATAGTTATTATTTTGATTTAATTGCAGGAAAAATATTAAAACCACTTGTCATCAGAAAAGTTAAAAAAGGAGGTTTTCATGAATACATGAAATCTATAGGCAAGTTTGGAGGACAAAACAAAATCCCACAATTATCAGACAATAGAAAGATAGCAGATGTCTTACAAGATTTTTTAAAGGATTAGTCTTTTTAGCATCAATAGGTTTATTAAATAAAACAATATGAAAATTATTGCTACCAATATAGGAGAACGAAAAGATATAGATTGGAAAGGAAAAACCATTACAACAGGAATTTTTAAATTCCCAGTTGATGAGCCAATTTTTTTAGACTATGAAGACGTAAAGGGAGATATAATATGCAATAGAGCACATCATGGAGGTATAGAACAAGCTGTTTATGGATATTCAGAAACACATTATGCCTATTGGAAAGAACGATACCCTTCGTTAGATTGGCAATACGGAATGTTTGGCGAAAACTTAACTATAGATAATTTAGAAGAAACAGCAATACATGTAGGAGATACATTTAAAGTTGGAGAATGTATTGTAGAAGCAACCAAACAGAGAAATCCTTGTGTAAAGTTAGGAGTACGTTTTAATGACATGAAAATTGTAAAACAGTTCTGGAATACAACCATGTGTGGGGTATATTTTAAAATACTTAAAATAGGAAATGTAAAAGTTGGAGACACATTTGAATTGATAAAAAAAAGCTCAGAAAACCCAACAATTGCAGATTTATACATCGCTAAAAGAGTAAGTAAGGGTTTATAGGACGTTAAAGTGACGTTTCTTTTTTGTGAAGAAAACGAGTTAACTTCATAGATAAATCTAACAAAATAATTTTAGCATTCCCATTTCTTTCGATATGATACATGGCATCATTCAATTCTTTTTCAATCGCTAAGATATTTTCGCTATGAATGAAAGGAGCAAAATTTTGCAAATTAAATTTAGGTGTTTGTGTTTCCAAAAAAACAAGATCAGGAGACTTATAATTTAATAACAAGGCCTGTCTAAAGAACTGTAAACAATAGTCTAAAAACTGTTTTTGATTCTCTCGACCAGTTTTGGCGATTGTTTCAGACCACACAACTAATTCTTGAATAACAGCAGCATTTCCTTTTGCTTTAAAAGCAGTTCTAATCCAGGCAATAAACCATTGTTCAAAAATAAGATCGTTAGAGTCTTGATGCAATAAATGAACCGCTTTATTATAATTTCCTTCAGCTTGAGTGGCTATTTTTAATGCATCACTTTCGGAGCACTTCTCTTTAATTATCAACCCATTGGCAATATCTTGTTCACTTAAAACAGGAAAGTGCAACGCCTGGCAACGAGATCTAATAGTAGAAATTATTTGATCTTCATTTTCTGTAATTAACAAGAAAATTGTTTTTTCAGGTGGTTCTTCAATTAGTTTTAATAATTTATTGGCTGCTGCAATATTCATTTTTTCAGCCATCCAAATGATCATTA
>CAZAIL010000152.1:0-4372 GCA_964485155.1 uncultured Flavobacterium sp. | reverse complement strand
CTATATTTTCTATCAACGTCATTTCATCATTAAAATGATTGATCGCAATGATAAAACGATAAAAGCCGTATTGCATAAATGGAATTGCAGAGGCTGCTTGTTTAGTTTTAAAGGTTATTTTTTCAAAATATTGCACACTATCATACGTGGTATAGCCATACAATCCATTAAATGATTTTAGAGAATCTTCACAATTTAAATCGATGCTTTTGCTAAATTTTGAAAACAACTCATAAAAATTACCTTGTATTTCTTCCTTAAAAATAGTGGTTCCTTGTTCTTTTACAGAAAATTGGTGATTTTCTACTTTCATAGAAACTACCGGCTCAATGCAAATAAAAGAGTAACTCTCTTCCTTGCTGTGATAGTCTGAACTTTCTAGCAGTAAAGTATTGGCATACAAATCTCTAAATCTAATATACAAACCAACTGGTGTAACAGTGTCAGAAATCCTAGTAGAACTTATAGTTTTAAATTTTATTTTTTTCACGTTCGCTGAATTTATATCAGAATCTAATTCATTATTATTTTTACTTATTGCGGTTTACATACAGCATAAAAAAAAGGCTTATCGTGAGATAAGCCTTTTGTAAGTATATATTATATACAAGATTGGGTTCTCACGTATTCAGATAAAAAAGTTCCACCACCAAGTATTTTGTTGTCTTTGCATAATAACACAAATTTAAACTCTCATTTTAAATATGACAAGTTTTCTAGCTTCTTTTTTAAAAGCATTTACAGTCTGTAAGTCAATGATTCAAATTATATTTTAATAAGTTACATGTTATTATTATTATAATAGTATAAATTACATATTGAAACTAAATAATAAATTATTATTATTTTTGACAAGTTTAATACTCTTCTTTGTGTAAAATTAAAACAAAAATAAATTTTAATTGAGATTAAAAAATAAAAAAGAATATGTGTGGTATTGTATGTGCATTTGATTTAAAAGAAAGTTCAGAAAAATTAAGACCTCAAATTTTAGAAATGTCTAAATCCATTAGACATCGAGGACCCGACTGGAGTGGTATTTACAGCAATGAAAAAGCTATTTTGGCTCATGAAAGACTAGCTATAGTTGATCCAGTATCAGGAAAACAACCATTATTTAACGAAGACAAAAGTCTTGTTTTAGCAGCCAATGGTGAAATTTATAACCACCAGGAACTACGAAAACAATTTGAAGCTACTGAACAAAATGAATCGAAATCTTCTTATACATTTCAAACTCAATCTGATTGTGAAGTAATATTAGCACTATATCAAAAAAAAGGAAGTGCTTTTTTAGATGATCTCAATGGCATTTTTGGATTTGCAATCTACGACTCAAAGAAAAATGAATATTTAGTTGCAAGAGATCATATGGGAATAATTCCATTATATATAGGATGGGATAAAAACGGTACTTTTTATGTAGCATCAGAACTAAAAGCCTTAGAGGGGGTCTGTAATAAAATTGAAGTATTTCCTCCAGGACACTTCATATCTAGTAAGGATGGAAAACTCATCAAATGGTATCAAAGAGATTGGATGGAATATGATGCTGTAAAAGAAAATCAAACTTCCATTGACGAATTACGTGACGCATTGGAAGCTGCTGTGCACAGACAATTAATGTCTGATGTTCCTTACGGAGTATTACTTTCTGGCGGTCTAGACTCTTCTATAACATCAGTCATCGCAAAAAAATATGCGCAAAAAAGGATTGAATCTGGAGACACACAAGAAGCATGGTGGCCTCAGTTACATTCTTTCTCAATAGGTTTAGACGGATCACCAGATTTAGCTGCTGCTCAAATAGTTTCAGACCATATTGGAACCATTCATCATGAGGTAACCTTTACTATTCAAGAAGGATTAGATGCAATTCGTGATGTTATTTATCATTTAGAAACCTATGATATTACTACCATTAGAGCCTCCACTCCAATGTATTTATTGGCAAGAGTCATAAAATCCATGGGAATAAAAATGGTGCTATCTGGAGAAGGTGCTGATGAAATTTTTGGAGGCTATTTATATTTTCACAAAGCTCCAAATGCTGAAGAATTACACAAAGAAACAGTTCGTAAACTTGATAAATTATACCAATATGACTGCTTAAGAGCTAATAAAAGTTTAGCTGCATGGGGTATTGAGGGGCGCGTACCATTCTTAGACAAAGAATTTATGGATGTTGCTATGAGAATAAACCCACAAGATAAAATGATTAACGGAGAGCGTATGGAAAAATGGGTGTTGCGTAAGGCTTTTGAAGCCTATCTTCCTGAATCTGTGGCATGGAGACAAAAAGAGCAGTTTTCAGACGGTGTTGGTTATAACTGGATAGACACGCTAAAAAAAGTGGTCGGCACCTCTGTCTCTGATGATCAAATGCAACAAGCAACGCATCGTTTTCCTATTCAAACACCAAGAACAAAGGAGGAATTTTATTATAGAAGTATTTTTGAAGAACAT
Organism: uncultured Flavobacterium sp.; assembly: GCA_964485155.1. GTDB lineage: Bacteria > Bacteroidota > Bacteroidia > Flavobacteriales > Flavobacteriaceae > Polaribacter. The sequence continues at coordinate 1,906 of CAZAIL010000152.1, read as the reverse complement.
TTTCCCTCAGAGACTGCAGCATTAACGGTTCCTTCTGTTCCCTCTATTGCTTGTAGTACTCCAACTGCATTGGCTTGGGACAAGAGTTTTCAAAACATGAATGAACCTAGCGGGAGGGCAATTAAAACAGTGCATGAAGATGCTTATTAATAGCCTCTAAAGTTTCCCTACATCTCGCTTGTTAGTTGGTCTCTGATTAACTACATGCGAGTTTTTTTTAATATACCTACCCTTTGCACTTCCTAAAAGTAGAAATCTTTAAAAAACTGAAATTTCATCCATTAAAAATGGAGTTAAATTTTTTGTTTTAAGCAATTTTATAAATTTAAAGAATAGGGTTCTTGTAGATTCTTTCAAACATTACAATTAAGGCGATTTCAAGGCTATTTAAGCCATTTTTTAGTAATTAACAAATGTTGATAAAACCGAGTATTATTAGTAAATCAGCTTTCTAAAAACCTTGTTTTTTTGTAAATTTGATTAAGTTAATCTCATCATGTTTTTGTGATGATTTTTTATGTTTAAAACACTTAAAATTATGAGCGAAGAGAACAAAAATAATTATGATGCTTCCAGTATTCAGGCATTAGAAGGAATGGAGCATGTGAGAATGCGCCCATCCATGTATATTGGAGATGTTGGAATTAGAGGATTACATCATTTAGTATATGAAGTTGTAGATAACTCTATTGATGAAGCAATGGGTGGCTATTGTGACACAATCAATGTTACTATTAATGAAGACAATTCAGTTACCACAAGAGATAACGGTCGTGGAATACCCGTTGGTATTCACAAAAAAGAAGGGGTTTCTGCACTACAAGTAGTGATGACAAAGATTGGTGCCGGTGGTAAATTTGACAAAGATTCTTATAAAGTATCTGGTGGTTTGCACGGAGTTGGAGTAAGTTGCGTGAATGCACTATCTGAACACCTAACGGCAACAGTTCACAAAGAAGGAAAAGTTTGGCAACAAGAATATTCTAAAGGAAAAAGCTTGTATCCAGTAAAAGCAATTGGTGAAACTGATTTCACTGGAACCATTGTAACTTTCTCACCAGACAAATCTATTTTTGTTCAAACCATAGAATATAATTATGATACTTTAGCAACTCGTTTGCGTGAGTTATCCTATTTAAATAAAGGAATTACCATTACATTAACAGACAAGCGAACTACGGACGATGAAGGTGATTTCCCAACAGAAACTTTTTATAGTGATGAAGGTCTGCCAGAATTTATTCGATATCTAGATAGCACTCGCGAGCAGTTAACATCTGGAGTCATTTCTATGGAAGGTGAAAAAAATGGCATTCCAGTTGAAGTTGCCATGGTCTACAATACTTCGTATGCAGAAAATTTACACTCATATGTAAATAACATTAATACACATGAAGGTGGAACACACTTATCTGGATTTAGAAGAGGTCTAACAGGCACGTTAAAAAAATATGCAGATAATTCAGGCTTACTAAAAAATGTAAAGTTTGAAATTGCTGGAGATGACTTCCGTGAAGGATTAACAGCCATTATTTCTGTAAAAGTACAAGAACCACAATTTGAAGGACAAACAAAAACTAAACTTGGAAACAGAGATGTAACATCTGCAGTTTCTCAAGCAGTTTCTGAAATGCTAACAGATTATCTAGAAGAGAATCCAAATGATGCTAAAATAATAGTTCAGAAAGTGATTTTAGCAGCTACTGCTCGTCATGCAGCACGTAAAGCACGTGAAATGGTACAGCGTAAAACAGTCATGAGTATTGGAGGCTTGCCTGGTAAATTATCAGATTGTTCTGAAACTGACCCATCTATTTGTGAAATATTTTTAGTTGAGGGAGATTCTGCAGGTGGAACTGCGAAACAAGGGCGTGATCGAAATTTTCAAGCAATTTTACCTTTAAGA
>CAZAIL010000151.1:0-4538 GCA_964485155.1 uncultured Flavobacterium sp. | reverse complement strand
TATCCTTTAGGAACTTTATTTCTATGTTTAAAACGTTTGTGAGACCACAAATAATATTCAGGTTGATCAATAATATTTCTTTCAACAATAGCAAGATATCTATCTGTTATCTCATAATTTTTAAATTCATTAGGATGCTCTGTAATAGTTTCAAAAGTAACTTCAAAATACCCTCGTTTTACTTTTTTAACAGTGTAGTTTACAACAGCCATATTAAACTTCTTAGCAATCATTTCAGCTCCCGTATGAATAGGAACTTTAACACCCATAAATTCTCGCCAATAATGTGTTTTATGAATCTGTGGAGATTGATCACTTAATAATAAATACAATCCTTGAACCCCTTCATCAAAATTTTTACTGATAGATTTAATAGTTTCAGTTGTTTTATAACCAATAAATCCAAATTTAGTCCTAGAGTCTTTTACTGTTTTGTCAAAATACGAATTACCAATCCTTGTATAGGCTCCAAAGCATGTTATTTTTACAACTAATGGAATGCTAATAGACCATTCCCAATTTGCTTGGTGTGCCCCCATAAAAGCAATGCTTCTTCCTTTGTCATAGAGGTCATTAATTAATTCAGGGTTTATATACTTGTAGCGTTTTCTTATAGTTCTTTTAGAAATTGTGAAAGCTTTGATACTTTCAACAAATATATCTGTAAAGTGTTTAAAGAATTTCTTTTGAATTGATTTTAACTCGCTTATTTCCTTTTTAGGGAAAGCCAATTGTAAGTTTTCTAATACCACTTTTTTTCTATAGCCAATCAGATAGAAAAAAATCAGATATAAAAAATCAGACAATAGATATAGAATTCGCATTGGTAATAATGATAGTAACCAAATGATAGGGTAGGTAATAGCAAAGATTAAAAACTGCATCTTAAAATTTTATGATACAAATATCGTGTTTAAATTTTGAATGATATCTATAATGAATCCATAGTTTTCTTTATGTTTGTGCCATGATACAAAATATGAGTCAAGCAGTTTTACTCCTTATTTTAGCAAACATTTTGTTTTCTATGAAAGGGTTTGGAGATCAGGTTTTTTTTGAAAAGTTTAAGTTTCAAATCAACAGCATTTTAAAGGGAGAAAAAATTAGAATGATTAGTTCCGGATTTCTTCATGTAGATTGGATGCACTTGGGATTTAACATGTATGCGTTATATCTTTTTGGAGATATTGTTGATGCAAAATTAGGAACCATCGGTTTTTTAGTTATCTATTTTGGTAGCTTGCTTGCAGGTAGCTTATATTCATTAAACTATCATAAAAAAGAACTTTATTATAGTGCTGTTGGAGCATCAGGTGCTGTTTCTGGAATTGTATATTCTTGTATTATGTTGTTCCCAGAAATGCAATTAGGTTTAATATTAATTCCGATCCCAATTCCAGGTTATATTTTTGGTGTTGCTTATTTGCTATACTCAATTTATGGCATGAAAAATAGAGTAGGTAATATTGGACATTCTGCTCATTTAGGCGGAGCTATTGGAGGTTTTGCCTGTACTTTATTGTTTTACCCACAAATATTTCAAGAAAATTTACTAATGATTTCCTTTTTATCTCTTCCAATTTTATTTTTATTGATTTTTGGAAAAAAATTAAATGTATAAAAAAAGTCTTATCATTTGATAAGACTTTTAGAGCGAGAGACCAGGTTCGAACTGGCGACATTCAGCTTGGAAGGCTGACGCTCTACCAACTGAGCTACTCTCGCTGATAGATGCTGCAAATATAAAATCATTTTTGGTTTAGACAATGGAAATTATGATAAATCAGTCTAAATTTTATCACCTAATTTAAATTTTGAATCCTTAGTTTTTAAAATCTTACTATCAAGAAAATCATCCTTATTTTGTTGGTGATATACTTTGGTGACTCAATTACCTCGTACACTTTATATTGAATGTATTTAGATTTATTTTAATATAAATAATCGTACATAAACTATAAAAAAAAAGTATTGTTGAGAAAAAATTAGAATAATCTTTTTACTTTTTGGTTAAAAAAAAGTCGAGTTTGAAACTCGACTTTTTTGTAGCGAGAACGGGATTTGAACCCGTGACCTCAGGGTTATGAATCCTGCGCTCTAACCAACTGAGCTACCTCGCCATGATTATGAGGTTGCAAATATAATTCAATTTTACAGTACAGCAAGGTGTGTTTTTAATTTTTTTTAACTAGATATATTACCTATATTGGCGAGTTGATAGTTGAACCAAGTTTTACGATTCTCATAAAAAAATAATTGATACTATGGATAAAGTTAAATTTGAAATTGAATTTCCAATTCATGCTTCCCCAAGGATGTTATATCAGCACTTCTCAACACCATCTGGTTTAGAGGAATGGTTTGCCGACAAAGCAAATTCTAGAGGAAAAATCATTACATTTTTCTGGGATGATTCAGAAGAACAAGCTCTAGTTATTTCAAAAAAAAATGGCGAAAAGGCACGTTATAAATGGGTTGAAAGTGGAGATGATGAAAGTTATTTTGAATTCAGAATCCAGGTAGATGAAATCACTAAAGATGTCTCACTAATGATTACTGACTTTGCTGAAGAAGATGAGCTTGAAGAATCTAAAATGCTTTGGAAAAACCAGATAGACGAGTTAAAACACAGAATTGGAGCATAAAAAAATAGTAGATATCATTTCATAATAGCTTTGGGTAAAATCCGAAGCTATTTTTTTATACATACAGTTCTAATTCATGTAAATTTGTAAAATATTTAGATCTAAAAAATAATTAGAATGTTGAACTATAATGGCAACTTAGTAGCTTTTGATGATGTAAAAATTACTCCAAATAACAGAGCTTTTAAATATGGAGATTCAATTTTTGAAACCATAAAAGTCGTGAATGGTAAGCTAGTTTTTTGGGAAGATCACTATTTTCGATTGATGGCATCTATGAGAATGCTAAGAATGAAAATTCCTATGAATTTCACCTTAGAGTTTTTAGAAGAGGAAATATTAAAAACAGTTTCAAATAATGATATCAAAAAGAATATAAGGGCTCGTCTTTCTGTAACAAGAAAAGATGGAGGCTTTTATACTCCTAATACCAATGAAATTGATTACTTGATTGAATCACAAGAAATAGAATTTTTAACAAAGTCTTCATACAAAGTAGATTTATTTAAAGATTTTTATTTGTATTCTGGACATTTATCTACCGTAAAAACTAATAATAAGTTAATACACACGCTTGCTAGCATTTATGCAAAAGAAAATGAGCTAGATAATTGCTTTCTTTTAAATGAACGAAAAGGTGTCGTTGAAGCAACAAATGCATCCCTTTTTTTAGTAAAAGGAACAGTAATTAAAACACCACCATTAACAGAAGGTTGTCTAAAAGGCATTGCAAGAGAAAAAGTTATTAGTGTAATCACTTCTAGCAATGATTATACTATTGAAGAGACTATAATTTCACCTTTTGAGATTCAGAAAGCTGATGAAGTTTTTATAACAAACTCTGTGATGGGTATTCAACCAATAACTAATTATAGAAAAAAAGAATTTTCTACAACAATTTCAAAAAAACTGTCAATAAGTTTGAGAATTTTAGAAGTTACCAGTAAATAATTAGTTTAAGTTAATATCATTTGGAGCATTTGCCCATATTTTATATTCACCACCTTTTTGCATTAATTTATTTTTCCAAATAGTTTTATTATCTACAGATAAAATATTTTCAAAATCATTTTCTGAGACAAACCAAGAGTTATTTGATACCTCTTCTTCTAATTGAATTTTTGCCCAACCGGAGTAGCCTAAAAAAAAACGAATTTCGGTACTTTCAATTTCCTTTTCTTTTAATAGAACTTTTAAAGAGTCAAAGTTTCCGCCCCAAAAAATATTCTGCCCTACTTGTATACTATTTGGAATCAATTCTGGTAATTTATGAATAAAATATAGATTGTCCTGTTCTACAGGGCCTCCTTGGTATATTTTAAAAGAGCAGTCTATCTCAGGTATAAGATCTCTAACAGTAAATTTTAGAGGTCTGTTTAATATAAAACCAACAGAGCTATTTTCGTTGTGTTCTGTCAATAGAATAATAGACCTATTAAACGAATCATCATGCAAAATAGATGGCTCCGCGATTAATAAATCTCCTTTAGTTAGTTTCATGACAGTCATTTTTTTATTAAAAGTAAATAAAAAATTATAAATAAAAAAAACCCTCTTTAAAAAGAAGGTTTTTTATTTCAATGAAAAGTAATGTTAATTCACTGAACTACTTAAACCTGCTCCAGCTTTAAACTTGACAACATTCTTTGCTGCAATTTTAATTTCTGCACCAGTTTGTGGATTTCTACCATTTCTTGCAGCTCTATTAGATACTGACCAAGTTCCCCATCCAACTAAAGCAACTTTACCACCTGATTTTAAAGTAGAAGTTACGTTAGATGTCATTGATTCTAAAGCTGCCTTAGCTGCTGCTTTTGAAATTCCTGCATCAGCAGCCATAGCGTCGATTAAATCTGATTTGATCATAATAAATTGTATTTAAAAATTAATTGT
>CAZAIL010000150.1:0-4593 GCA_964485155.1 uncultured Flavobacterium sp. | reverse complement strand
CCACTTGCATTAATTAACAATACACACAATGAAACCAAGGTAAACAGGTTCACTGGTAAAATAGAATTATCCTATGAAATTATTGAAGACCTTAAAGTAACATCCAGGTATAACTTCAATTACGCAGATGTTACTAATAGAAACTACTATCCTCTTGGTTACTATGGCCCTAATAAGGTAAATAACAATGTAAGTCTTGATGGAAATAATCAGTTTCTAACAGATACAAACGGAAATGGAATAAAAGATTTATTTAGTGCTGTAGGTGAGGATACTCAAAACTATACAGATTATACTTGGGAGACTTTTATTGACTTCAAAAAGTCTTTTGATAATCATAACTTTAATGTATTACTCGGAACTTCATTAAGAAGTGTTCAGTTTTATGGAGTTTATGGATATGGTTCTCTTGTAGGAGAGGATAACTGGAACAATGCTTTTTTATTCAATACTCAAAACATTTATGATGAATACATTGTAACCTCTATAGGTCCAGATGGAAATATTGTAGTTGATAACAAGACAGTACAAAGAAACAGAAGCGCATCTACAGGAGTTAACGAAGATCGTTGGTATTCTCTTTTTGGGAGAGTTCAATATGATTATGATGGGAAGTATTTATTCTCAGCTATGGTAAGAAGAGATGCTTCTACAAGATTTGGGCCTAATAATAGAACCGGTTATTTCCCTTCAGTATCTGCAGGGTGGATTCCTTCTAAAGAAGACTTTTTTGACAGTAATTCAATAAGTAATTTAAAGTTAAGAGGAAGTTGGGGAATTACAGGAAATGATAAAATAGGAAGTTATGGTTGGATTGGCTCATTACAAGGCGCAAATGCTGAAGCTACCTACCCTTTTGGTAATGTAATTTCTAATGGAAATGCTCTCGGACAATTAGCAAATCCTGATTTACAATGGGAGACTAACGAGCAAGTTAATATAGGTTTTGATGCTAGTTTTTTTAACAGTTTATTTGATGTGACGGTAGATTATTATAAAAAAACTACTAAAAACCTTCTTCTTGTTCCAGAAGTTTCTGGACTACTAGGTTCTACAGCTGGTGGTAGTGCTGCACCAATAGTAAACGCTGGTACAATTGAAAATAAAGGACTTGACATTAGTCTTAATTTTAATAAACAAGTATCAGAGAACTTTAAAATTGCAGCCGGATTGAATATTACTACAGTTAAAAACAAAACAATTGAAGTAAATAATGCTGCTGGTTTTATCTCTAGTGGGGTCTTTGGTTTAGGGCAGCAAACTTCACGATTTCAAACGGGACTACCTATAGGGTCTTTTTATGGACTTCAAACTGATGGTATTTTTCAAAATCAAGCCGAAATCGATGCTCATGCCATACAAGCTGGAGCTCAGCCGGGAGATATTCGGTTTGTAGATGTTGATGACGATGGCGTTGTAGAATTTGGAAGCGAAGATGATCTTGCTGTTCTTGGAAACCCTATTCCTGAAATGACATTAGGTTTTAATTTAAATATGGATTATAAAGGTATTGATTTTGCTACATCCTTATATGCTTCAGTTGGAAACAAAGCAGCAAGAAGCTACGAACGCTTTCTAACATACAGCAATAAGTCCAGAATATACTTAGACCGATGGACAGGAGAAGGTACCTCAAATACAACTCCAAGAGCATCTACAAATGCCTCAAATAATTATCTATTCTCTGATTTCTTTGTTGAAGATGCGTCTTTTTTAAGAATACAAAATGTACAGCTTGGTTATTCAATCCCAGCCTCTACTTTGGAGAAAATAAAAATGGATAAATTACGTGTATACATTGCCGCGAATAACTTGTATACATTCACAAAGTATAGTGGTTACAATCCAGATGTCTCAAATGCTAATCCTGCAGCAGCAGGTGTAGATTTGGGTCAGTATCCTCAAACAAGAACATTTACATTGGGAATTAATGTTTCATTTTAAAACAAAACATGATGAAAAATAAAATAATATATATAATCACAATCGTATTTACACTATTTTCTATTAGTTCATGTGATGATTATTTAGACATTGCTCCTGAAGGACAACAGAATTCAGAAAACTATTTTAATAACCCTCAAGACTTTCAAGATGCATTAGTGGGTGTATATGATTTATTAGCAACCACAGCATTAAATAATATTCTTGGTGAAATTGCTTCAGACAATAGTTTGTGCGGTGGTGAAAATCCAACAGATGTTTTAGATTGGCAACAAATTGACGATATGATTCACACTCCAGATAACGGAGCGCTTAGAAGTGTTTGGCAGTGGATGTATGCTGGAATTAGTAGAGCTAATTACATTGTTGAATTTCAAGACAAAATAGATTTTGAAGGAAAAGAAAAAATATTAGCAGAAAACTTATTTTTAAGATCTTACTATTATTTTGAACTAGTTAAGTTCTTTGGAGATGTTCCAATGTATACTGATGGTAGAATAAGTATTGCAGAAACTCAAACAATTGAGAAGACACCAAAAAGTGAAATTTACACACAATTAGAATCAGACTTACTTCTTGCTACAGAGAATCTTCCATGGCAACAAAATCAGCAAGGAAGAGTGACTAAAGGTGCAGCTTGGGCATTACTTGGTAAAATTTATTTATATCAAAATAAGTTTGATGAATCCGCGGATGCTCTTAATAAGGTCATTGCTTCAGGTCAATACCAATTGATCTCTGATTTTTCTACAATTTTTAAAAACAACAACGAAAATAATATTGAATCTGTTTTTGAGGTTCAATACTCAGGAAGTCAAGAAGGTGCTGGATTTGGATGTTTTCAGTGTGTAGAAGGAAATTATGTGGTTGGTTTTATGGGTCCTCGGTTTAAAGCTGGTGACTTTACACCATATGCCTCTGGATTTAGTTTTAATGTACCAGTTCAAGATTTAGTAGACGCTTATGAAGCAGGAGACACAAGAATAGAATCTACTATTTTTGATATTGATGCTTTTGTTTCAATAAGACCAGATGTTTCCTATAATTTAGGTTCAGAACACACAGGGTATTTCAATAAAAAATATATTCCTTATGCAGATGACATTGTGCTACCAGACCAAAACATTAATAGAAGTAATAACTATAGAGCCATTCGTTATGTAGATATCTTGTTAATGGCGGCTGAAGCTAATTTACAAGCCTCTGTTCTAAAAGATAATCCTCAAGATTTATTGGATTTAATAAGAGACAGAGCTTTTGGAGATTCAAATCATAGGGTTACAGCAAATATTTCAAATGTTTTAAAGGAAAGAAGATTGGAGTTGGCAGGAGAAGGTCATCGTTTCTTTGATCAAGTAAGAACTGGAAATGCAACCTCTATTCCTGGGTTTACACCAAACAAAAATGAGGTATTCCCTATTCCGAGAATTGAAATAGAATTAGCAGGAAATCGTTGGAGTCAAAATCAAGGATATTAAAACAAACAATTATGAAAAAAATAAGAACAATATACAAAGCACTACTTATACTAATTATTATAAGTTCATGTAAGGATGAAGCGAACTTAGATTTTCTAAATGATGTTGCTTTACCATCCAACATTGGAGCTAATTATATAGTTACTCAAGACAATTCTGGTTTGGTAACAATCACTCCTTTTGGTGAGGGAGCAACCTCCTTTGATATCGATTTTGGAGACGGATCCGAACCTATGAATTTTCCTAATGGAGAAAACACACAACATATCTATGCTGAAGGAAATTATACTATAAGTATTGTTGCATCTAATTTAGTTGGAGATACAGCAGAAATAACTCAAGAACTTGTAATGTCATTTCAGGCTCCACAAAACCTGGAAGTATCAATCGAAAATGATGTTGCAGTTTCAAGAAAGGTTAATATTACAGCAACAGCAGAGTTTGCATCCACCTTCGAATTTCACTCTGGAGAGGACGGAATAGAACAACCTGTAGTTACTGGAAATATTGGTGATGAAATATCATACAATTACGAAACACCAGGAATTTACTCTGTAAAAGTTGTGGCCTCAGGTGGTGCCATTGAAACTACAGAATATACAGAAGATTTTGAAGTGACAGAAATTTTAGCACCTATTGTAAAAGCACCAACGCCTCCGGGAAGAAACCCTGTAGATGTAATATCTATGTATAGTGAACAATATATACAAAGTACCGTAGATTCTTACACGACTAGTTGGTCTGTAGTTGCTTTACAAGAAGAAGTGGGTATAGAGGGTAACCAAACATTGGTTTACAGAGATTTAGCATACGCTGGTATTATATCAGAAGTTGCACCTATTAATGCATCGGCTATGGAAATGGTTCATTTTGATGTTTGGAGTTCAAATATAAATACTTTTAAAATAAAATTTGTTGATTTTAATGGTACTGGTTACAATGGTGGTACAGATAATATAGAGTTTGAAGTAGCAAATACAATAGATCAAGAAGGAGAATGGATTAGTTTTGATCTTCCTTTATCTGATTTTACCGATGTGCCATTTTCTGACATCAATCAAACTGTGATTGCTGCAGATCCTGTAGGAACAGTTTTTATTGATAATTTATATTTCTACAGAGCACCCTCAGCTCCGTCATTTGATGACGGTTTATTAACAAATGGAGATTT
>CAZAIL010000149.1:0-4596 GCA_964485155.1 uncultured Flavobacterium sp. | reverse complement strand
TATTGACATTTAGTATAAAACCATTTCAGTATGAAAACAGAATTAATAATTCGTTCAAATTCATCTGATATTGATTTTGCCTTATTAAAAGATGGAAAACTTATAGAATTAAACAAGGAAACAACTGATAATAAATTCTCTGTTGGCGATATTTTTTTAGCCAAAATCGGGAAAGTATTGACGGGGCTTAATGCTTCATTTGTAAATGTGGGATATCCAAAAGATGGGTTTCTACATTATCATGATTTAGGAGCTAAAGTTCAAACTTTGAATAATTTTATTAAGAAAGTAAGCACAGGTAAGTATAAAGAATTCACTCTAAAAAACTTTCGCTTTGAGAAAGATATTCACAAAGACGGAAGTATTAACGACGTACTAAAATCAGGTCAAAATTTATTAGTACAAATTGTAAAAGAACCTATTTCTACCAAAGGTCCTAGATTAAGCTCAGAACTTTCCATAGCCGGTAGATTTTTGGTATTAGTTCCTTTCTCTGACAGAATTTCTGTTTCTCAAAAAATAGAAGATTCAAAAGAAAAAGAACGATTAAAAAGATTAGTAAAAAGCATTAAGCCAAAGGGCTTTGGTGTTATTTTAAGAACTGTTGCTGAAGGAAAAAAAGTGGCAGAATTAGATAAAGATTTACAAAACTCATTAGACCGTTGGAAAACTATGTGTAAGCGAATTGCCAACACAAACACGCCAACAAAAGTATTAAGCGAATTAAACAGAGCTTCTTCAATTTTAAGAGATCTAATGAATGATTCTTTTACAAATATTGTTACCAATGATGAAACTCTTCAAGTAGAAATTAAAGAGTATCTTCAAGAAATCTATCCTGAAAAGGAAAAGATTGTAAAACTTCATAAGTCATCTACACCAATTTTTGAAAAATATGGAATAGAACGCCAAATAAAAACATCTTTTGGTAAAACTGTTTCTATGAGTAGAGGAGCTTATTTAGTTATTGAACACACTGAAGCATTACATGTAATTGATGTAAACAGTGGAAACCGTTCTAATAAAGCTGGTTCTCAAGAAGAAACTGCATTAGAAGTAAATTTAATTGCTGCCACTGAAATTGCAAGACAATTGCAGTTAAGAGATATGGGAGGAATTATTGTAATAGACTTTATAGACATGCATCGTGCAGAAAATAGAAATAAGCTATTTCAGCATCTAAAAGAGCACATGTCTTTAGATAGAACAAAGCACAAAATTTTACCGCCAAGTAAATTTGGATTAATTCAAATTACTAGGCAAAGAGTTCGACCTGAACTCAGTATTAAAACAACAGAACCTAACCCTAATAAAAATGGAGAAGTCGAAGCTCCTATTGTTTTATTAGACAAAATTGAAGCAGATTTGGAACGTGTTATTTCAAATCCTAAAAATAAAAATGTGGTGTTGAACGTTCATCCTTTTATTGCTTCTTATTTGACTAAAGGAATATCATCGATTCGTTTTCGTTGGTATCTAAAACATAAAAAGTGGATTACAATTATACCTAGAGATGCTTACAACTATTTGCAGTACAAATTTAAAATTGTACGTAAATAAGGCACATATATATCAACAAAAACCCACATTGTTCTCAATGTGGGTTTTTTATTTTTTCACTGTAAGCAAACTAATTAGAATTGAAATATTGATGTATTTTCTTGGCTCTAGAATCTCCTAAAAGCTCCTTAAGCTCTTCAAACGTAGCAGTTTTAACACGTTTTGCTGATTTAAATTTCAATAATAGAGATGTGATTGTTTGTTTGCCTATGTTTGGAATTTGCTCTAGTTCTGATTGGATAGCGCTCTTACTTCTTTTGTTTCTATGTAATGTAATTCCAAACCTATGGGCTTCATTTCTTAAAAACTGAATGATTTTTAGTGTTTCAGACTTTTTATCCAAATACATTGGAATAGAATCTCCTGGGTAATAAATTTCTTCTAATCTTTTTGCAATTCCAATAATGGCTATTTTACCTCTTAATCCAAGTATGTCTAAACTTTTTAACGCAGATGATAACTGCCCTTTTCCTCCATCTATAATAATTAATTGAGGTAACTTTTGTCCTTCTGACAAAAGTCTCTTATATCGTCTAAAAACCACCTCTTCCATGGAGGCATAATCATCTGGTCCTTCAACTGTTTTTATATTATAGTGACGGTATTCTTTTTTAGTTGGTTTTCCATCTTTAAAAACAACACAAGCTGCTACAGGATGTGTACCTTGTATATTAGAATTATCAAAACATTCTATATGCCTAGGTTCTTCAGACAATCGTAAATCTTTTTGCATTTGAGTCATGATTCTTTTTACATGACGATCCGGATCTACAATCTTTATTTGCTTAAACTGTTCTTGCCTGTAATACTTAGCATTACGCTCAGAAAGTTCTATAATGCGCTTTTTATCGCCCAATTTAGGAATCGTTACCTTGACTGTTTTACCTAAATCAATTTCAAAAGGAACATAGACTTCTTTAGACATAGAATTAAATCGTTGTCTAATTTCTACAATCGCTAGCTCTAAAATTCTTTTATCTGTTTCATCTAGCTTTTTTTTAATCTCTGAAGTATGAGACTGAATGATAGATCCGTTTGCAATTTTAAAGAAATTAACATAGGCGGAACTTTCATCAGAAATAATAGAAAAAACATCTACATTATTTATAGAAGGATTTACAATAGTGCTTTTTGCTTGATAATTTTTTAATGCCTCTATTTTTTCTTTAATCTGCTGAGCTTCCTCAAATCTCATCTTTTTTGCAAAAGATATCATAAGGTTATTCAACTTATCAACGCTCCTTTTAAATTTTCCTTTCACAATATCTCTAACATCATCTATATCGGATATATAATCCTGCTCTGACTGAACTGAACTATCTAATTTTTTCTTACTTTTAATTTGATGCTCTAAAGATCCTATATAATTAGAATAATTACTTTTAGTCCTACCAATATCATACTTATAAGTTCGAACAGAATAAATTTCGTCTATCAAATAAAATAGAGCATGAATAATTTTTACATTGGTAAAAGGCCCAAAATATTCTGAGCCATCTTTGATAACTCTTCGGGTCATAAAAATTCTAGGAAACCGCTCTTTTTTAATACAAATCCAAGGATAGGTTTTATCATCTTTTAACATGATATTATATCTTGGCTGGTATTTTTTAATCAGGTTGTTTTCTAATAATAATGCATCTGTTTCTGTATCTACGACAATATGCTTAATACTAACAATTTTTTTTACAAGAATTCTAGTTTTTGCATTCTCGTGATTTTTTGTAAAATACGATGCAACTCTTTTTTTTAAATTCTTTGCTTTTCCAACATATAAGATCTTGTCTTCTTTATCATAATACTCATAAACTCCAGGAGAAACTGGGATTGTTTTTAATTGAATTTCTAGAGATGTTGGCATAGAACGAAAATACTATTTTATTTTTTCTTAATGAGTTATAAAGTGAATTTGACTGTGCAATAAGGAAGGTTTTTTTAAAAATAATCAGTCATTTTAATAGCTCGTGCTAAAAAAAAGAACCGTATTTAAGGAGTTGTAATTCTTGTAATTTATAACTGTTATTCTATTACTTTCTCTTCTTTAGGAAACGCTCTTTTACTGAAAATAAAAAGCAAGGCTACTCCAGTAGTAATATAGGCATCTGCAGGATTAAAAATATAATTAAAAAATCTAAAAAAATCTCCTCCTAAAAATGGAATCCATTCTGGCAAAACTCCTTCCCAGATAGGAAAGTAAAACATATCTACCACTTTCCCATAAAACAATTCCCCATAGGGCTTGTCAGAAAACAATGTTGCTAGATTAGTACCCATTGGAGTGTCAAAAACAACACCGTAAAAAACAGAATCTATAATATTACCAACTGCCCCAGAGAAGATTAAAGCTATTGCAAAAATTACTGCATTGTGTGTGCCTTTTTTTATATGCTGAACTAACCAATAAATAATACCAGAAACAGCTACCAATCTAAATAGAGTTAAAAATAGCTTTCCTGCTTTTCCTCCAAACTCAAAACCCATGGCCATTCCGTTATTTTCAACAAAATGAATTCTAAACCAATTGAATACTTTTACTTCTTCACCTAAAAAAAAGTTTGTTTTAATATAAATTTTTACAATTTGATCTATTAGTATTGCTAAAATTACCGTTAGTAAAGCAATGTTTTTTTTAGACATATTTATAGAATTATTATGGAAACAAAAATAAGAATATTATTATACTTAAGGTTTGTATTAACGAAATATTGGTACTCTTAAGAATGAAATTGTGCTATTTTTAAAAATAAAAAAAGCTTCCTAATTAGGAAGCTTATGATTTACTGTCGTCTTTTTGCCTCTATGCTTAAAGTTGCATGCGGCACTAGCTTTAATCGTTCTTTCTGAATGAGTTTTCCTGTAACTCTACAAACTCCGTACGTTTTATTTTCTATTCTTATTAAGGCATTATTTAAATCCCTAATAAATTTTTCTTGGCGAATTGCTAACTGAACATTAGCTTCTTTACTCATAGTTTCAGAACCTTCTTCAAAAGATTTAAACTGAGGTGAAGTATCGTCTGTACCGTTATTTAATCCA
>CAZAIL010000148.1:0-4610 GCA_964485155.1 uncultured Flavobacterium sp. | reverse complement strand
TTATTTTAATACTAACTGTAGACATGCCACAATGGTTGATGTTTATTTCAATGGCTGTTACAGGTGTTGGAATGGCTGGTGTTGGAATGAATGTAATGCATGATAGCAATCACGAATCTTTTTCAAGTAAAAAGTGGGTGAATAAATTAATGGGAAGTAGTATCTACATTCTTGCAGGAAATGTATATAATTGGAAAGTTCAACACAACGTTTTACATCATACATTTACAAATATTAAAGATCATGATGAAGATATTGATGCTGGTAGAATTATTCGTTTTTCACAACACTCTAAATGGCTTAAAATTCATAAGCTACAAAAATACTATTCAATTTTTTTATATGGGTTGTTAACAATCAATTGGGCAATTACTACAGATATTAAGCAAATGCACAAATATTTAAAACGAAAATTATCTTACGGTAAATTTCCAAGTCCTGCAATAGAATGGACAAAGTTAGTTATCTCTAAATTAGTCTATTATGCGATGTGGATTGTATTACCTCTAGCGGTTTTAGACATTGCTTGGTGGAAAATATTGATTGGATTTTTTGTAATGCATTATACTGCAGGTATGATCTTAAGTCTCGTCTTTCAATTAGCACATATTGTACCAAATACAGCTATGCCAATTCCAGATAAAGATGGTAATTTAGAACATACTTGGGCAGTCCACCAGCTATACACAACCTCTAACTTTGCACCTAGTAATAGATTGGTAAACTTCTACACTGGTGGTCTAAACCATCAAGTTGAACATCATATTTTTCCACATATTTCTCACGTACATTACGGTAAGTTGGCTAAAATTGTAAAAGAAACAGCTAAAGAGTTTAATTTACCTTATAATGAGTATCAAACAATGAGTAAAGCCATTATAGAACATTTTAGACACCTGGGTGTATTAGGAAAAAATCCAGAAATAGCATAAAAAGTATTTATAATTTTACAATATAAATGGCATATCCATTATCGAACAGAATAAAAAGCCTGCCGGTTTCTCAGACATTGGCAATGGCTGCAAAAGCAAGAGAACTAAAAGCTGCAGGAAAAGACATTATTAGTTTAAGTTTAGGGGAACCAGATTTTAACACACCAGACTTTATTAAAGATGCTGCTATAGAAGCAATTAATCAGGGTTATAATTCTTACACTCCAGTTGATGGATATGTAGAATTAAAAGAAGCAATCTGTACCAAATTTAAACGCGATAATAAATTAGATTACACACCCAATCAAATTGTGGTTTCTACAGGAGCTAAACAGTCAATTGCAAATATTGCACAAGTGCTATTAAACTCTGGAGATGAAGTATTATTACCCGCACCATATTGGGTAAGTTATTCTGCAATTGCAATTTTATGTGAAGCAAAATTTGTTGAAGTACCCTCCTCTATTGATACCGATTTTAAAATTACTCCTGAACAGCTAGAGGCTGCCATTACACCAAAAACAAAAATGGTGTTTTTTAATTCTCCTAACAATCCAAGCGGAACAATTTACACCGAAAAAGAGTATAGAGCGTTGGCTAAAGTTTTAGAAAAACACCCTCAGATTTATATTCTTTCTGATGAGATTTACGAACATATTAATTACAATAACCCAACCTTTAGTTTTGCTGCTATAGAGAACATGTTTGAAAGAACCATTACCGTTAATGGACTAGCAAAAGCATTTGCAATGACTGGGTGGAGAATTGGATATATAGGTGCACCAGAATGGATTGCTAAAGCCTGTACAAAAATGCAAGGTCAAATTACATCTGGCGCTAACTGTATAGCTCAAAGAGCAGCTATTACTGCTGTATTAGCTCCTGTTGAAAAAGTACAGTATATGGTAGATGAGTTTAAATCTCGTAGAGATATTGTCTTACAGCTTCTTGGGAAAATTGACGGTTTTAAATTAAATATACCTGATGGAGCATTCTATGTCTTTCCTGATATTTCTTCTTTCTTTGGAAAAACTATCAAAGGAAAAACCATTAATAATGCGAATGACTTTTCTTTATTCTTGTTAGAAGAAGCAAATGTTGCCACAGTTACTGGAGAAGCTTTTGGCGCTCCTAATTGTATTAGATTATCCTATGCTGCCTCCGAAAGCATCCTTAGAAAAGCAGTTGATCGCATCCAGAAAGCTGTTCAATCATAAAAAGAACATCAAAAAATCATAGATCTATTTAATATTTTTTATTGTTAGGTATTTTATTTTATCTACAGAATTTAAAAAAACCACACTCAAGGGTATAAGTGTGGTGGAGATAGTTAGGGTAAATCTTATTAATCTACATTATCATGTAGAAAAGAGTTATTGGATTTTAGTTGTATATCTTCATTCTCATCAGTAGAAAGGGATGTTTTAGATTTACTAATTATAGAACTAGTGTCATCTAAGTTCACTCCTAATCTTTTGTAAGCGGGTTGCCGTTCAATTTCATCAATATTTTTATTCATCTGATCAGTGAATTTATAATTAAACCCTTTCATCTTTTGTCGTCTATCTTCTGCTCTTTTTTGAAGTTCAGTTATAGTGAGACTCATTGGAGAAACTTCTTCACTTAAAGTAGTTTTTTGATTGATTTCTGACTGAGGATTTGTTGATTTTAATTCAAACTGTAATTCTTTTTCTAATGCTTTATGTTCTTTTGCAATTAAAGAACTTTTACCAATAGTTGGCTCAATATCAAAATTATCTAAAACATATCTCTTTTCTATAGTTTGTTCTTTATCAGCTATAATTTCTACAGCATTATTTACCTCTAAATTTAAAATTTCCGACGTTAATTCGAATCGAGTTTCAACCTCATCTATTTTTATTTCTTTTTTATTGTTCAAAGGCAAATCAAATAATAGATCTGCTTGCATTGATGTAGGTTTTTCAACAACCGCTTCTTCAGTTTCGGGTGTAATATTCGTGATAATAAAATCTTCTTCTGAAATATTTTCTACTGCAATTTCATCATATAATACATGAGTATTTTTAATAAACTCAGAAGTAGGAATCAAATCCATTAGAATTGTGCCATGATCTAGCTGATTGGTTATTTCATTATCTTCCTCTAGCACATGAATTATTCTCTGTTCAGTCTTATGAATTGGTTCATCCAAAGTAGGAGTTTTAGACACTACATTGTCAGAAAAATTATAAATTGCTTTTTGTTCATCTTCTAGTGTATGAACAATTTTTTTAACTTCTGTATTGGTAATATTACTTTGTTGATCTGCTGCAAAACCTGTAGCAACAATAGTTACAGAAATGGCATCGCCAAGCTCATGATCTTCACCAATACCCATAATGATATTCGCGTCAAAACCAGCTTCCACTTGAATAAAGTCATTAATTTCACCTATCTCGTCGAGTGTTACCTCATTTGTTCCGGAAACAATTAACAACAAGACATTCTTGGCTCCTGTAATTTTATTATCATTTAATAATGGAGAGTCTAATGCTTTTACAATAGCACTTTTTGCTCTTGCAGTTCCTGCTTCTTTTGCAGATCCCATGATGGCTGTTCCACTGTTAGAAAGTACTGTTTTAGCATCATGTAAGTCAATATTTTGTTTGTAATGGTGTGTAATAACCTCAGCAATTCCTCTTGCAGCGGTGGATAATACCTCATCAGCTTTAGAAAATCCAGCTTTAAAACCTAGATTCCCATAAACTTCTCTTAGCTTATTATTATTAATAACAATTAAAGAATCTACATTACTACGTAGTTGGTCAATCCCAATTTGAGCTTGTTTTGATCGCATTCTTCCTTCAAACTGAAATGGCATTGTAACAATCCCTACAGTAAGAATATTCATGTCTTTTGCCACTTTTGCAATAATTGGCGCAGCCCCAGTACCTGTACCACCTCCCATTCCTGCTGTGATAAACACCATTTTGGTTTGGGTATTTAACATCGCTTGAATTTCTTTAATACTTTCTTTGGCTGCTTCCTCTCCAACTTCTGGATTTGCTCCAGCCCCTAAGCCTGATGTTAAATCAGCTCCTAATTGAATTTTATTAGGAATTGAACTGTTTTCTAGTGCTTGTGCATCTGTATTACAGATGACAAAATCTACCCCTTTGATATCTTGCTGAAACATATGATTAACAGCATTACTACCACCCCCACCAACTCCAATTACTTTAATTGTATTAGATTTTGATTTAGGCATATCAAATAAAATATTATCGAATTGGCTCATAATAACTTTTCTATTTTGTGTGTTATTTTTCTTATACTAAATAATTATTCGGCGTTATCTAAAAACTCTTTCAATCCGTCTGTAAATTTATCAAAGAAAGATTTCTTTTTAGTCTTCGGTTTTGATTCTATAGGGGGTTCTTTTCTATCTTCTTGTTTATTTTCATTATCTACAATATCTTCTAATTCTTTTTCTTCACTAATGTAATTTTCTAAGCCTTCAATTAATAAACCTACAGCTGTTGCATAAGAGGGGCTTGACATGTCTTCATCTGAATCTCCAGCTAGATGTTCGTTAGGGTATCCAATTCTAGCATCCATTCCAGTAATATATTCTACAAGCTGTCTTAAATGCTTTAATTGTGACCCACCTCCTGTTAAAACAATACCTGCGATTAGTTTTCCTTTTTGTGTCTCGTG
>CAZAIL010000147.1:0-4692 GCA_964485155.1 uncultured Flavobacterium sp. | reverse complement strand
CTTTCCACAACCTCCTTGACAATAGCATCCTTTTCATTATACACCATAATTCCTCCATTGGTTAGGGAGTCTGTAAAAATTCTAAACTGCTCTACATACTCTTCAAAAGTTGGGAACACATTGATATGATCCCAGGCAATACCACTTAACAAGGCTATATTGGGCTTATACAAATGAAATTTTGGTCTTCTGTCTATTGGAGAACTTAAGTACTCATCCCCTTCCAAGATAATAAATTCATTTTCTTGGGTTAAGTGCACCATGGTCTCAAAACCTTCAAGCTGTGCTCCTACCATATAATCTACTGCTCTATCGTTGTAGGCTAGTACATGAAGAATCATAGATGTAATCGTTGTTTTACCATGTGACCCTCCAATAACCACCCTGGTTTTATCTTTAGATTGTTCGTATAAGAATTCTGGATACGAATAGATTTTTAGGCCCATATCTTGCGCTTGCAGTAACTCTGGATTGTCTTTTTTTGCATGCATCCCCAAGATAATCACATCTAGATGTTGTGTTATTTTTTCTGGAAACCATCCAAATTCTTTAGGCAACAAACCTCGTTTTTCTAAACGAGATTTAGACGGGTCATGAATGGTATCATCACTTCCTGTAACTTGGTAGCCTTTGTTGTGTAATGCAATGGCTAAGTTGTGCATAGCACTTCCTCCTATGGCTATAAAATGAATCTTCATTTGAGTTATTTATACGTCAAATTTATTATTATTTATTTCGTTCCTCTAAAACAACTCTAGAGGGTGTGTCTTCTCCGGAAATAATACTTTTAGTTCCTTTGGCAACTGCTTGTATGGTTTTTGTAATGACTGATATATTTAAAGTTTCTGCTTCATCAGATGCTTGATGATAGTCTTTATCTACATCTATAGGGGTAGTAGAAAAAGTATGAGACGGAACACCTAAACGAGCCAAGGAGGCATTGTCTGATCTAAAAAACAGATTAAATTTCTTATAAGGATCAGGAAATAATTGATATTCTGTACCTTTTAAATTCTTTTCAATTATTTTTCCAAAATCTGATCGTTCATAACCTGTTAACCATGCTGTATTTGGACCAAAGCTAGATGTTTTTCCTATCATCTCTAAATTGATCCCAGCAACAAATTTACTAGCGTCTATTCCTTTACCAAAGTAAGTAGAACCAATTAAGCCCATTTCTTCTGCGGTAAAAGCAGCAAAAACAATGGTTCTCTCATTTCCTGCTTTTTTAAAATATGATGCCAAAGCTAATACACCAGTAACTCCAGAAGCATCATCATTAGCTCCATTATAAATACTATCTAAAACTCCTTTTTTTGCTCTAATTCCTAAATGATCATAGTGTGCAGAAATAATGACAATTTCATCTTTCTTACTTGTTCCTTCTAACACTCCAATAATATTACTTGAAGTAATATCTTCTTGGGTTCTTCTATTTTTGAAGGTTAGTGTTTGCCTGTAAGATGAGAGCGTATCATAGGTGCTTAAACCAAGTCTTTTAAATTCATTCTCTATGTATTGAGCAGCTCTTTCAATACCAATGGTGCCAGCTCTTCTACCTTCCATCTTGTCTGAAGCCAAGGTGTATAGATGTTTTCTAACCAGGGTAGAATCTATTGATAATGAAGTAATTTCTTTTGTGTTTTTTGTTTGACTTTTACAAGAAACAACCATTGTAAACAACATCAAAAGAATCCCTATTTTTTTCATACTCTTAAATTTTTAAGCGCTAAAGATACCAAACCTCAACAACATTTATTTTGTACTTTTGTTAAAAATTTTAGTAATGGATTTATCATTGGTACCAAACTTAAAAAACCTAGACGCTAATAACTTTTTTTTATTGTCTGGGCCTTGTGCAATTGAAGGAGAAGACATGGCGCTTAGAATTGCTGAAAAGGTAGTTAGAATAACAGATGATTTAAAAATTCCGTATGTTTTTAAAGGAAGTTTTAGAAAAGCCAACAGAAGTAGAATAGATAGTTTTACGGGTATTGGTGATGAAAAAGCCTTAAAAATTTTACGAAAGGTCTCGGAAACTTTTCATATTCCAACGGTTACTGATATCCATGAAGTTTCTGATGCAGAAAAAGCAGCAGAATACACAGATATTCTTCAAATTCCTGCCTTTTTAGTACGTCAGACAGACTTGGTTGTTGCTGCAGCTAAAACAGGAAAAGTGGTGAATTTAAAGAAAGGACAATTTATGAGCCCTGGTGCTATGAAGCATGCTGTAAAAAAAGTACAAGATGCTGGAAACAATCAAGTAATGACTACCGATAGAGGAACCATGTTTGGCTATCAAGACATGATTGTAGATTTTAGAGGAATCCCTGAAATGAGAGCTTTTTCTACCACGGTATTAGATGTAACGCATTCTTTACAACAACCCAACCAAACTTCTGGAGTTACTGGTGGAAGACCAGATATGATAGAAACTATTGCAAGGGCCGGAATTGTAAATCATGTAGATGGCCTATTTATAGAAACTCATTTTGATCCTGCCAATGCAAAAAGTGATGGAGCAAATATGTTAGATCTTCAGTACCTAGAGAAATTACTATCTAATTTAGTTGCGATAAGACAAACCATAAATAAATTATAGAAACTTTGTATGGCAAGAGATAAAAAATTAACTAAAAACACAAACCAAAATTTTATTTTAAAAGGATTTAATAGCATTCAAATTGGCCTTTATATTCTTCTAGCTTCCTATGTTATTAATGATTCTATCCTCGGATTTGTAGCAGAAGAAAACCCTATGGGAATGTTGTCTATAGAAATTATAGAAACCATCTGTTTATTTATGATAGTACTTGTTGGGTTCTTTTCTATGACTGCTGTCTTTTTCTCTAGCAGAAGAGCTTCCAGGAAAATGCGTAATATGGTTTGGAATACTGCCTCTAAAAAACAGTTTTTGAGCTATTTTGTGAGTTTTGTTCTCGGTGTTTTCTTATTAGTATTTGTAAAAAATACAGCAATTAACTATGCAACCCCATTCTTCTTATTGTATTTAGGACTTGTATTAAGCATTTTAAATACTCAACAGAAAAAAGAATATTACCTGCTTGTTGCGGTATCAATTTTGCTGACCGTTGTTGTATCTGTAATACCTACCTATTGGTATTCTTCGCTCTTAATTGTTGGAGGAAGTTTTTTTGTGTACGGATTAATTATTAAAAAATAACCTTATTACTTTCCTTCAAGATACGCTTGTAAATATGCATAGCGTTTTGTTAACTTACCACCTGATGTCATTTTAGCACGAGCTAAAACCTCCTCTTTATCATCATTATAAAAAGCAGGAATCACGTGTTCTAAGAATAAGTCTCCAAACCCTTCACTGGCATCTTTTGGCAACTCACAAGGCAAGTTATCTACTGCCATTACAGTAATTGCACCAGGGTTTTTAAAATCAACTTCAGTTGCTGTTTGTAGATCATATCCATATATAGGATCTGTTATGGTTGATGCTCTTAGGGTAGATGCAATGGGGCCATCTATATCGCAGGAAATATCGGCGACAAGACGAATCTTGAAATGGTCTTTTTTAGCATCTTCTTTTGTAAATAAAAACGGAGATCCATCACCAAAAAAATGACCTGCAATAAAATAATCTGTAACAGTTGCAAAACGCATAAAATCAGATTCATAGTCAGCAGGATTGTTATAAAAATCTCTATTATCAAGTACCTGACCGTCTTTGCGTTTATTATACTCTAAAACATCAATTTTACAGTATACTGGCACTTCAAAATTAGTGGTAAGGTAGTCTCTTACAGAAACAGCCCTTATGTTCATGGCATCTAAAATTTCTTTAGCTCCTTTGGCTACTTTTCCGCTTCCAGTAAGTAGTATTTTAATAGCTGGCAACTGTATAGTATTGAGCTGGTCTATTAATGCTTGTAAATCTGCTGAATTTTCTGCTTTAAGCAATTGAAAAGTGTTTTCTCGTAAACCCAAGGCTCTAAAACCATTGTAAGCGCCTACAAGGCCTGCGTAACGACCAAAACCAATAAGTCTATTCCCGTTGGTATCGGTAATAACCTCGTGATCATATAATGCAATGTTTTTCTCTAAAACAGCTTTTAGTAAATTTCGGTTATAAGGTTGTTTTTTAATGGTATGGCTAAAGAAAAAATATTTTTTATTTGGAATTAGTGCATCTACAGGAACTTCTTTTACGCCAATTAGCACATCACAATCAGATAGGTCTGTGGTGACTTCAAATCCAGCTTTTAAATAAGCATCATCAGAAAAAACTCTAATATCTGAGGATTCTACTACAATAGTAGCCGCTGGAAATTGTTGTTGAAACTCTTGAAGCTTTTCTGGGGAAAACACAACCCTCCTGTCGGGTGGATTTTTGCGTTCTTTAATGATTCCAAATTTCATGAAAATGATTTTCATCAAAATTAGTTGATTTTGGTAGGATGCGCAAATTGTTAATCGGTTTCGTTTTCATACTTTTGTAGTCTTGTTCATAAGAATGAGGTTCTGAAATACATTCAGAATATGGGGACGACTGGTTTTGACTGCAAGGTCAGTGAGATTGTAAGCATACCGAGGACTGAAATGACTACTCGTAAAACTTATTTCAACCATTTAAACGGCGAAAATAACTACGCTTTAGCTGCTTAATCTGAACTAATAGTAAGATTAGCCTAGGCACACAAGGTGTGCAAGCTTTAT
>CAZAIL010000146.1:0-4743 GCA_964485155.1 uncultured Flavobacterium sp. | reverse complement strand
ATAGAAAGTTTGATAGAGAAAGTAAAAAATAATGAAATTAAAGAATTGATTTTTGCGTTGAGTTCTACCATGGAAGGAGACACAACTAATTTTTATATATTCAAACAAATAGAAAAATATGAGGTAACTACCTCTACGATTGCACGAGGTATTTCAGTGGGCGATGAACTAGAATATGCAGATGAGGTTACTCTAGGAAGAAGTATTGTAAATCGTATTCCGTTTGAACAATCTATAAAGAATTAAAATTTAGATGAAATAATTATTCATTACCTCAATCTTTGTTATTCCTTATTTTCTTGTAAAGTTTAATAGAGAGCATTAATAAAATTCCAAATAAAAGAATACCTGTAACTCCCCAAATCCAAGAAATTGCACTTTTTAAGACTACTAAGAATACAATTGCAAATAATAAAATAGTAGCTACTTCATTCCATATTCTTAATCTAAATGATGTAAACTTTACGATGTTTCTTTGCTGTTGATTAAATATTTTCTGACATCCTGCATGGTAAAAATACAATGCTAAAACAAATGATAGTTTTACATGCATCCAAGGCATTAGTAGATAAGATGGTTCTAAATAGAGCATCCAAAAGGCAAATAAACTTGCTAAAACTGCAGATGGCCAAGTAATAATATACCAAAGGCGTTTACTCATGATCTTGTATTGAGTTTGTAAAATACCCTTAGCTGGTTCCTCTTTTTCATCTGCTTCAGCGAAGTAAATAAACAATCTAACAATATAAAATAATCCAGCAAACCAAGTAACTACAAAAATAATATGCAATGCTTTTATGTATGAAATATCCATTTTTTATAATTTAGGTTCAAAGGTTGCAATTGGCGATTGATCACCAAAATATTATTTATTTTCCCAATCATTTATCCAGTTTACCATAACATCTACCCAGTCATCATTATCATTCATACAAGGAATGTGTTTGTAGTCTGTTCCACCAGCTTCTAAAAAATCTTCTTTTCCTTCCATGGCAATTTCCTCTAGAGTTTCTAAACAATCAGAAACAAATGCCGGAGTAATAACAGCCACTTTCTTTTTTCCTAGTTTTGGAAATTTTTCTAATTCAAAATCGGTGTAGGGTTTTAGCCAAGGATCTTTTAATAAACGAGATTGAAAAGAATTACTGTAGGTTCCTTCTTTTAGTTCTAGGTTTTTTACAATTCCTTTAGTAGTTTCAAAACACTGATGTCTATAACAGGTATGATGTGCCACAGAATTACGCTCACAACAACTTCCATCTAATTTACAATGGTTATTTGTAGGGTCTGACTTTCTGATGTGTCTTTCCGGGATTCCATGATAAGAAAACAATACATGATCATACTCAAAACCATCTAAATAGTTTTTGATATTATCGCTCATTGCTTTAATATATTCTGGTTTGTCGTAAAAAGTTGGCAGAATATCCATAGTTACATTCGGGTACTGTTCTGCTACAATTTGCTCTGCTTTTACAGTTACTGTTTCATATGAAGACATCGCGTAGTGAGGGTATAATGGCACTAGTAAAATTTCATCAACACCTTGGTCAGTAAGTTCTTTAAAACCTTTTTCCATGCTCATTGTACCATATCTCATGGCTAAGGTTACAGGAACTTCAACTTTTTTAGTAACTTTTTTAGAAAACCGTTCAGAAATTACTACCAGTGGAGATCCTTCATCCCACCATATTTTCTTGTACGCGGCTCCAGATTTTTTTGGTCTAATTTGTAAAATAATTCCTTTTATTAGTAAATAACGTTTCCAGTAGGCTACATCTATTACTCGTTCATCCATTAAAAATTCCCCCAAATAACGTTTAACATCTTTGGTTTCTGTTGTATCTGGTGATCCTAAATTAATAAGTAAAACTCCTTTCATTCTTATGCTGAATTTATTTCAGTAAATACTAAGTTAATAATGCTATTTCAGTTGATTTGTTACTTCATATAAAGCTATACCTAAACTATGAATTACATTCATAGAAGAATTTCTTCCATACATGGGTATTGAGATACTATAATCTATGTGATCTATATTTTCAATCCCATTTCTTTCGCTTCCCAAAAGTAATACGATTTTTTTATGATTCTTAAAATTAAAATTCTGAATATCGATGCTTTTATCAGTAATCTCTATACCAATGATTGTATTTCCTTCTTCTTTTAATTGTTGAATGGTGTTGTCAAAGTTATTGTAAGTAGAATGTGCTACTTGGTTTACGGTATTTCTTGCGGTTCTTTTAACATTATTATTATCTGTTGCCGGAGAACTTTCATGTAAATATATTTTTGAAACACCAAAACTTTCTGCAATACGAAAACACATTCCAATATTTTCTGGAGTTCTAATAGCATCACACACAATAGTAATTGGAAATTGTTGATGCTGGTTTTGAATATCTTTATGGCTTAATTGTTTCAAAATTCTTAGAATTGAGCTGTTGTTTAAAAATTGTTACTAGTTAATTATTTAGCGACATTACATATTTCTTTGGTGTAGTCCCAAATTTCTTCTTAAAAGCAGCTATAAAATGACTGGATGTACTGTAACCTACCTTAAGACCTACCTCATTTACATTGTGCTGATTGCTCTCTAATAGACGTCTTGCATGTTCCATCTTATAATCGAATAAAAAACTAAAAACAGTATCTCCATAAATCTGTTTAAAACCTTCTTTTAATTTTTTAATATTAAGCCCAATTTCATTTGCTAATTCTTGTAAGCTTGGTGGTTCTGCCATGTTAGCAATTATGATATCTTTTGCTTTTCTAATTTTCAGTACATTTTGTTCATCAACTAAAAATGGACAATATTCTCCTAAATTAGACTCATCTTGCTGAAAATGGAGGCTTAACAATTCATAAATTTTCCCTTTTATATACAAATCTCTAATAGAGCTGTTGATACTTGAATTAATTATTTGATTTAAAACAAGTAAAACCATTGGTTTTATTTCTACATCATCATAGTATTTTTTATTGCTATTTTCTTCACTTAAAAAAGGAATATAACTAGCTTCTTTAGAAAATAATGAATGAAATTTTTCAATAGAAATTAGAAGAGATATTAGAACAGTTTTTGGATATATTTCTAGATTTATAGGTAAATTCCTCTGTGGGTTGTAGAGTATAATAGAGCGTTTATCTAACACATCAAAAGTATAATTTCCGTTATTGAATAAAAATTTTGAGTTTCCCTTCACACAAAAATGAATTTGAATGAATGTACTGTCTATATTTCTTTCAAAACGAAGTGTTTCATCACTCTCGTTTTGAAACTCAAAAATACGAAATCCATTTTCTAAGTTAATTTCATCAAATGAACTTCCAGCGACATTTTTTAACATCATAAAAAAATTATTTAAAACCTTCTTTATTTAGAATGATTCTATACAAGATGGTTTGTATCTATTGATTTTACTGCAAAAATACAATATTATCTATGTTTTTAAAATAAAAATCATTCAAAAAACATAGAACGATATAAAAAGTACTTTTAGCGACATTTTTATCTATAATTACTTTTTACTTTTGAGTATTCTTTTAAATATTTGAATGAAATTAAATCATCAACAAAGAAATTTATACAATATTGGAGTCAGTTACAAAAAAGCTGACGCACAAACTCGTGGTAGATATAGTTTATCTAAAGAAAATCAAATAAAATTATTAAAAGAAGCTAAAGAAATTGGTTTTGAAGGTATTTTTATTCTTTCTACTTGCAACAGAACAGAAATTACTGGCTTTGCAGAACATCCTTATCAATTAATTCAACTGTTATGTAAATATTCTGACGGAAATGTAGAAGAGTTTGCACGTATATCAAATGTGAATAAAGGTAATGAAGCTGTGAATCAGTTGTTTAGAATAGGAACTGGTCTGGAGAGTCAAATTTTAGGAGATTACGAAATTGTAGGACAGTTAAAATTAGCCTTTAAGCTAGCCAAGAAATATAAGACCATTAATGCGCATTTAGAAAGGTTAATAAATTTAGTATTACAAGCCAGTAAGAAAGTAAAAAATACGACACAACTAAGCTCAGGAACTACCTCTGTTTCTTATGCAGCAGTTCAATATATAATTCAAAATATACCCAGTTACAATTCAAAAAATATTTTAGTATTTGGATTGGGGAAAATGGGTAAACATACCTGTAAGAATTTAGCGGAGTATACCAAAAACAAAGCTGTTTGCTTAATCAATAGAACTGAAGAAAAAGCAATTTCTTTTGTGCAAGAGCATACCTCTATCAGGAATTCTACGATTGAGAATCTTAGTCAAGAAATTGACAATGCAGATATTTTGATAGTTTCTACAGGTTCAGATAGCCCAACTGTTACTAAAGAACACCTTTCTATTGACAAGGAAATTTTAATTCTAGATTTATCTATGCCAGAGAATGTAGACACCTCTGTTAGTGAATTTGAAAACGTATCTTTAGTGAACGTTGATGAATTGTCTAAAATAACATTAGAAACCCTATCAACTAGGCAAAAAGAAGTTCCCAAAGCAGAAGAAATTATTGAAGTTTACAAAGAAGAATTTAATGATTGGTTAAATAACAGAAAATTAGTGCCAGCCATAAATGCTTTAAAAGAGTCTTTAGAAGCAATTCAAAAAGACGAAATTAATTTTCATAAAAAGAAAATTAAGAACTTTGATGAAACCCATGCAGAGATACTTACCAATAGGTTCATACAAAAGATTACAACTCAGTTTGTAAAACATCTGAAAGAAGAA
>CAZAIL010000145.1:0-4749 GCA_964485155.1 uncultured Flavobacterium sp. | reverse complement strand
GTTATCTGCTATATAATCCCAGACTGCAAAACATGATCTTGTGTAAAAATCTTAATATCCTCTACAGTCTGAAGTTGTTGATAAAGCCTGTGTGATTTTAACTCTTCTCGTAAACTTATAATTTCATTTTGAATGTATTCTATGTTCATTATTCTAAATATTTAATAAATATTTCCAAATCTTTATCTCCTCTACCAGATAAATTAATAACCACTACTTGATCTTTTTTTAAGCTTAGCTTTGGTAAGACTGCTAGGGCATGTGCAGTTTCTAAAGCAGGAATAATTCCTTCAATTTTTGTTAATTCATACCCAGCAGCTAAGGCCTCTTTATCTGTTGCATTCATAAATTTAGCTCTCTTACTTTCATATAAAAAAGCATGCAACGGACCAACTCCGGGGTAATCTAATCCAGCAGAAATAGAATAGGGTTCCATAATTTGGCCATAATCATCTTGCATTAAAATAGTTTTACTTCCATGAATAATACCTACTTCTCCTAATTGAGAGGTTGCGGCACTTTCACCAGAATGCACCCCTAAACCAGCTGCTTCAACAGCAATTAATTCTACAGTTTCATCATCCATAAAATGATAAAATGCTCCAGCAGCATTACTACCTCCTCCTACACAAGCGATAATAGTATCTGGTGTTGTTTTTCCTGTTTTTTCTTTTAATTGCCACTGAATCTCTTCGGAAATAATAGCTTGTAAACGAGCAACCATGTCTGGATGAGGATGTGGACCAACTACCGAGCCAATCATATAGAATGTTTCTGGATGTTGAATCCAGTAACGAATAGCTTCATTGGTAGCATCTTTTAATGTTTTACTTCCACTTGTTGCGGGTACAACTTTTGCTCCTAACATTTTCATACGAGCTACATTGGGTGCTTGTCTTACAATGTCTTTTTCTCCCATAAAAACAGTACAATCTAGGCCCATTAATGCACAGACTGTTGCGGTTGCTACACCGTGTTGGCCAGCACCTGTTTCTGCTATTATTTTAGTCTTTCCTAGTTTTTTCGCAATCAGAATTTGACCAATTGTGTTGTTTATTTTGTGAGCACCAGTATGGTTTAAATCTTCGCGTTTTAAGTAAATATGAGCCCCATATTTTTCTGAAAGACGTTTGGCTAGGTATAACGGACTTGGCCTTCCAACATAGTCTTTTAACAAGCTCTTATATTCTTGTTGAAATTCTTCAGATTCTATAATTTGAATGTAATTATCTTCTAATTCTTTTACATTCGGATACAGTAATTCCGGAACGAAAGCACCCCCAAATTGCCCAAAGTACCCATTCTTGTCTGGATGAAATTTTGATTTCATATTATAACTGATTCTTGAAATTTATCACTCTTATACTATTTTTTAACCCTGGTTTATCTTCAAATTTACTGTTGATATCAACAGCATAGATTGGCAACCCAGATTTTTTTACTTCTTTAACTAATTGTGCATCATTTGGTCCAATTCCTCCACTTAAAAAGAATGGTTTAGAAAAGGGATACTCTTTTAAAACAGACCAATTAAACTTAACTCCATTACCACCTCTATCTTTTCCTTTGGTGTCAAACAGAAAATAATCTACTTCCTTTTCATAAGGAATTAACTCTTCAAAATAAGCATCATTTTTCAATCCAACTACTTTAATAATCTCAATTTTATTTGATAAACACCTCTTTAGTTCTTGAATGTAAGCTACAGATTCATCTCCGTGTAATTGCAGGGCTTGAAGCTGATGTTTTTCTTGTAATGAAACTACAACGGCAATCTCTTCATTCATAAAAACACCCGTTTTCTTAATATGCTTTGGTAGCTCAGGAATTGCTCCTGTAAAGTTTCTTTTGGAGCGATCATAGAAAATAAATCCCAAATAATCAGGATTCAAATCTGCAATAGATTTGATATTCTCTATATATTTCATTCCACAAACCTTTAGTTTCATTTTTTATCTAATTTGACTTATAAACGCCTCACATGCCTCTCCAGGATTGTCTGTCTTCATAAAGTTTTCTCCTATTAAAAAACCATTAAACCCGTATTCTTTGAGGCCTGTAATAATTCTTGGATCACTCAAACCACTTTCAGAGATTTTAATACAATCATCTGGAATTTGATTTGCTAGGTTTACAGAATTCTCAAGATCTACCTTAAATGTGTTTAAGTTTCTATTGTTAATTCCAATAATTTTGTTGTGGAGCGCTATCTTATCTAAATCTTCTTGGGTATGCACTTCATACAATACTTCCATCCCTAAATCTTCTGCTAATTTTCCGTAATTCTTAAGCTCTTCTTTTGTTAGACAAGCGGCTATGAGTAAAATAACATCTGCACCAATGGCTTTGGCCTCTACAATCTGAAATCCGTCTACAATAAAATCTTTACGTAAAATTGGTTTGGTTGTATTAATGGTTCTTGCTTTCATTAGATCTACCATGGTTCCTCCAAAAAATGAGGTATCTGTTAAGATAGATTGCGCCGCTACATTGGCATCTAAATATCCATTGGTAACATCTTCTATGGTTACTTTATCATTGATAACTCCTTTAGAAGGCGATTGTCTTTTAAATTCTGCTATGATTCCTGTTGAATGTACCTCTAACAGTGATTTTTTTAACGAAATCGGAGTTCTCTGAAACAACGGACTTTCCACCAGTTTTTTTAGCGGTACGTCTGCCTTTATTTTAGTTACTTCCTTCTTTTTAAATGCAATTATTTTATCTAGTATAGTCATTCTTAACAATTGGTAATTAGTTGATGTAAACATTGCGAAGCTTTTCCTCCAAATAAAGAATCTTTTGAAAGTTCAAAAGCATCTTCAAATGATTTCTTAGCATCTATAATTTTTAGAGCAAATGCCGCATTGGTTAACACCACATTATTCTGTTCTTTAGTTCCTTTTCCTTCAAGGATATTTTTAAAAATTTTTGCGGCAGCTTTTACAGAATCGCCTCCATAAATGTGGGATTGTAAAATTCTTTTTTGTCCAATATCTTCTGGGTTAATGAGTTCTTCTCCAGACTTGGTAAACAATTTAAAACCGCTTGTTAGAGAAATTTCATCATAACCATCTAAGCCATGAATAATCCCGTAGTTACTCTTTTCTTCTTGTAAAATATAATGATACAGTCTTGCAATTTCAAGATTGAAGGTTCCCAACATTAAATTATGAGGCGAACAAGGGTTTACAAGGGGTCCTAACATATTAAAAAATGTTTTTAGAGCCAGCGCTTTTCTAGTAGGACTAACAGCTTTCATTGCTGGATGAAATTTTGGGGCATGTAAGAAGCAAATATTTGCTTTCTCTAAATGACTTTGTAAAGTAGCTTCATCGTTTGTAAATTTATAACCAAAACTTTGTAACATATCTGAAGAACCCGATTTGGATGAAACACTATAGTTGCCATGTTTGGCAACTTTTTGACCTGTTCCTGCCACCACAAAAGAGGTGATTGTAGAAATATTAAAGGTGTCTTTTCCATCTCCTCCAGTGCCAACAATATCTATGGTATTATAATCAGATAAATCTACTTTTATAGCCAATTCTAACAAGGCTTCTCTAAATCCTGAAAGTTCATCAACAGTAATAGGACGCATCATAAAAACTGTCATAAAAGAAGCTAAATGGGCATCGTTATAGGCTGAAGCAGCTATATCAATTAACACCTGTTTTGCCTCAGGTTTTGATAATTTTTTGTGTTGATATAAATCGTTTAGTATTTCTTTCATCTCGTGCTGAATTTTATTTCAGTAGTTGTTTGGTATTCATACTTTCGGTATCTGT
This sequence comes from uncultured Flavobacterium sp., assembly GCA_964485155.1. Classification (GTDB taxonomy): domain Bacteria; phylum Bacteroidota; class Bacteroidia; order Flavobacteriales; family Flavobacteriaceae; genus Polaribacter. The sequence continues at coordinate 961 of CAZAIL010000145.1, read as the reverse complement.
TCTATTTTTTATTTGCTTCAATAAAATTTTTGACAATCTGCTCTCCTACCTCGGTTAAAATTGACTCAGGATGAAATTGCACCGCACTAATTGGAAAATGTCTATGACGAATTGCCATAACCCCACCTTCTTCATCTTCGGCTGTAATTTCTAAATCAGCAGGAAAATTTTCTTTGGAAGCAATCCAAGAATGATATCTCGCTGCCTGAAATTGTGTTGGAATATCTTTAAAAATATCAGCATCAGGCTTGGTTACTTTCATTTCAGTTGCAACACCATGAAATACTTCATCCATATTGATAATTGACCCTCCAAAAACCTCAATAATTGCCTGCAATCCTAAACAGACACCAAAGATTGGTTTTTTACCTGCATATCTATAAATAATGTCTTTAAGAATTCCTGCTTCTTTTGGAATCCCTGGACCTGGAGACAACATAATCATATCATAATAATTGATGTCTTCTAGAGAAATTTCATCGTTTCGAAAAACTGTTGGAAATTGATTGGTTATCTTTTCAACCATATGAACTAGGTTGTAAGTAAACGAATCGTAATTGTCTATAATTAATATCTTCATCTTAAATATTTTCAGCTAAAATCAATGCTTTTTTTAATGCTGCCAGTTTATTAGTAACTTCTTGCAATTCTTTCTCTTCATTAGAACGAATTACAATTCCTGCTCCTGCTTGGTAATACAATATATTTTGCTTGCTTACAAAAGAACGGATAGCTATTGCCAAATTTACAGAACCATCTAGGCCAATAATTCCAACAGCTCCTCCATAAAATCCACGAGATTGATTCTCGTACAGATCAATCAATTCCATTGCTTTATATTTTGGCGCACCACTTAAGGTTCCTGCAGGAAAGGTATCTCCAACAATGGTCATTGGGTTTCCTTTAATTTTACCCTGAACAGTAGATACCAAATGAATTACATGGCTAAAAAACTGTACCT
>CAZAIL010000144.1:0-4858 GCA_964485155.1 uncultured Flavobacterium sp. | reverse complement strand
TGCAAATCAAGTCTTGGCAGCGTTGCGTAACGCCGCACAGTTTGCCGATGTTGCCACGCCAAACAGCATCCCCCGCTTGGGTGGTCTAACTAACCTTGTGCATCGCGTTGATATGACAGGCTGTTCGGTAATCGTTCGGATTGCGGGTGGTGGCACCGAACAATACATTGATCGCGCGGTCGAGGCGCATAATGCCGATGCCGCGGCCCGCACTGGAGTTTCGCCCGAGGTGCTCTTTGCCGATCCCGAGACTGGCTTGATGATATCGACAGCTGTTCCAAACATTGAAACAATGACAGCCGAGAATTTCGCATCGCGTGCGGGTTCTGCGGCGCGGGCAGGTGCCGCATTAGCGAAACTTCATCACTCTGGTGAGGTGTTTAAATTTCACTTTGAGCCGTTTTTAATGATCGAAGGCTATCTCAAAATTTTATCGACAAAAGATGTCCAACTGCCGGATGGCTATGATATTGTTGTTGCCGCTGCCGCGCCGATTAAAGAAGTGCTGGCAAAGGCCGATGTTGCTTTGGCACCGTGTCACTGTGATCCGCTTTGTGAGAACTTTCTAGACGATGGACATCGGATGTGGATCGTTGATTGGGAATACTCTGGCATGAGCGATCCGCTCTGGGATATTGGTGATTTGTCGGTTGAGGCAGCAATGAATGCGGCACAAGAAGCCGAGCTGCTCACTGCCTATTTTGGCCGCGAGGCGACTGCGGCAGAAATGGGACGGATCGTCATTCATAAGGCGATGTGCGATCTTTTATGGACGCTCTGGGGCCTGATTCAGCACGCCGACGAAAACCCTGTAGAAGATTTCTGGGCCTATGCCACGGGCCGATTTGAGCGCTGCAAAGCGCTGATGCAAGACGCTTCTTTCCAAAGACATGTGGACGCCGTGCGGCTGGGCTGAGCCTCCATTCCGTGTCAAAAGAACATCACCTGCCGCTCAAAAATTGTGTGTTGTGGGTTAGCTGTTCACCAACTCTATCAGTTGCGCGTGCAAATGTGGGGTCGCGGCCGTTAGCGTGCGCCCGTCGGACTGCAAAGTCAGCGGCTTGCCCTGCCAATCGGTCATAATCCCACCTGCGGCATCAACCACGGCGCTGACCGGTAGGTAGTCGTAGGGCTTTAAGTCATAATCAACCACGGCATCAACCAGCCCGCGCGCCACCAACGCATGCGGGTAACAATCTGCTCCAGTACGCCGCAGCTCGGCCGATTGAACCAACCGCGAAAACACTTGCGGTTCGTGCACTGCCAATTTATCCGCCTCGTTGATGAACAACCGGGCTTTGGCAAGCTTGGTGCAAGCGCTAACCATGATCGGATCGCCGTTACAGCTGGCACCAAGCCCAACAGCGCCAGAATAAACCTCATTTAAGGCAGGCATACGGATGACACCCAACTGAGGACCATCGGCGTTCACAAACCCCAAGAGCATGCCAAACAGCGGCAGCCCGGTGATGAAAGACCGCGTCCCGTCAATCGGATCAATAATCCACATATTTATGCCATTGCCGGACCGACCGTATTCTTCACCGAAAATGCCATCGTCTGGAAAAGCCTGCCGCAAACCGTCCCGGATGGTTTGTTCGGTTTGAGTGTCGGCAATCGTGACCGGGCTTTGATCTGCCTTTGTCTCAATAGCAGGGCTGTTGCGAAAATGCGCTAAAGCCACTTTGGCGGCGACCTCAGTGATTGCCGTTGCGGCAATGAGCCGGCTTTTCAAATCTGACAGTAACATTCTCACGGCCCATCTGTGGTTTTGCAGGCTAAGCATTCTGTATCCAGCGTCAGAAATCTACATAAATTATAAAATATTGTTGTTTTTTGTTGATTTAAACACGAAATGCTGCTGGAATATCGTTATTAGATTCACCGGTGGTCAGTCTACGAATCGAAAACGCTGAGGCGGTGGATCAACATTAGGGAGTGAATCTATGAAATATCGTTCTGTAGCAGCCGCTGCATTGATGGTCGCCACACCGGCGTTGGCGCAAGAATCCAATGATCCGATTAAGCTGACGCTGCACGACTGGTCCGGCCAATTGATTACAACCACGCTGATGGGCGAAGTGCTCAAAGAAGCAGGATATAATATCGAATACGTCCAGGCTGATTACATTGCGCAATTTGCCGGTCTGAAAACCGGCGATCTGCATGTTGCGATGGAGATCTGGGAAACTACTGGCCGCGAAGCTATGGATGAGGCAATCGGCACCGGAAACGTCGTCAGCTTGGGTGAAACTGGCATGGATGCAATCGAAGAATGGTGGTATCCGGCCTACATGGAAGAGCGGTGCCCGGGTTTACCCAATTGGGAAGCCCTGAAAGAATGCGCCGAGGCGTTCTCGACGCCCGAAACTGCACCGCTTGGTCGGTATCTTGGTGGTCCGGTGACTTGGGGCGGCTTTGATGATGAGCGCGTCGAGGCGTTGGAACTTGATTTTGAAGTGATACATGCCGGTACTGATGCTGCGTTGTTTGCGGAACTAGAAGCCGCCTATCAACGGACTGACCCGATCCTTTTATGGATTTATTCCCCACATTGGGCCCCGGCAAAATACGACGGCAGCTTTGTCGAGTTTCCAGCATATTCGGCAGAGTGTTATACAGATCCGTCCGTTGGTCTCAACCCGGACGCGGCCTATGATTGTGGCAAGCCAACGGGTCCGATCTGGAAGGTGTCTTGGGCAGGTCTGGCCGACAAATGGCCAAACGCTGCAACTGCGATCAAGAACTTCAACATCAGCAATGATGCGATGGGCGCGATGGTCACTGATGTCGATTTGAACGGCCAGACCGTTGAGGCCACAGTCGCTGCATGGATGGCTGCAAACACATCGACCTGGTCTGCTTGGATCGCTAAATAACCGTCAAATCACCTGCGGCGCGCGCTGGATCTGGCGCGCGCACACTTATTATAAACCACCGTGCCGTTCACCTGTGTGGTCACGGCGGTTGGTTGCCGACCACCCGAGGCCCATATGGAAAAATCGATAATTTTAGAGTGCCGCGATGTGTGGAAAATCTATGGGACCGGCGCCAGCGATTATCTGTCCAAAACCCCAAATCCTCAGGCTGATGATCTTAAGGCAGCAGGGCTAATTGGGGCGGTTCGCGCCGCCAACGTCCAAATCCAGCAAGGCGAAATCTTTGTGATTATGGGGCTGTCTGGTTCTGGCAAATCAACATTGGTGCGTTGTCTGTCACGGCTAGTAGAGTCTAATGCCGGCGAGGTTTTCTTTGAGGGCAAAAATCTGCTTCAAATGAACGAGGCTGAACTGATTAACATCCGACGCACAAAAATGGGGATGGTCTTTCAGCATTTTGCGTTGCTGCCTCATTTGACAGTGCTAGAAAACGCAGCGTTCCCGCTTGATGTTCAGGGTGTTGGTCGCGCCAAACGCGAGGCCCGCGCCCGTGACGTTATTGCGCTTGTTGGGCTCGAGGGGCGCGAAGATTATTACCCGCGTGAATTATCCGGTGGGCAGCAGCAACGCGTCGGCATCGCCCGGTCCTTGGTAGTTGAGCCTGACCTGTGGTTTCTCGATGAGCCGTTTTCGGCGCTTGATCCGCTCATCCGCCGCGAGATGCAGGATGAGTTTCTTCGGTTACAGGACATGTTGCACAAGACGATTGTATTCATCACGCACGACTTTGATGAGGCGATCCGCCTTGCCGACCGGATTGCCGTTATGAAGGACGGGGCCATCCAGCAGATTGCCACACCCGAGGAATTGGTGCTTAATCCCGCAACGGAATATGTCGCCGAATTCACCCGGCATGTGAGCCGTTCAAAGGTGATCACTGCGGCCTCTGTTGCCGTACCGGTGACGGGCGACAGTTTCGCAGGGTCGGTAGCCCATGATGACTTAATCGACGATATCGCCGAAAAGATTGAAGCATCAGAGGCCCCGCATCAAGTCATTCGAGACGGCGACGTTATTGGACAGATCCCCCGCCAATCTGTGGTTGATGTGCTTGTCGGGCGCCAATAAATGCTGCGTTTGATTAAATCTGGGTCTGGATTTTGGGTGCTACTGTTTGCCGCAACTTGGGGTCTATCGGCCTCATCGTTTGCAATCTACAAAGCACTTGATGCCCGGTGGATCATTCGATTTCCAAAGAAATGGGAACTGCAATTAGACGGTGTGATCAGTGATTTTTTGACGTGGCTGGTGGAAAGTGCCGGCTTTCATTTTTTTTCCTTCAAAGATCTCACGCGTGGTATTGCGGCGGTGATTGAGGCGCCATACCAGTTTTTTCGCAATTTGCTGATTGAAGGCTTTTCAACTGGTTTTGGCGAGACTGCGACGCAGCTGTCGCCCTCGCTGAGTTGGATTGCTATTGTGGTGTGTGTGACTCTGGTGGGGCGCTTTGCGCGCGACTGGAAATTGGCTGCCCTTGTTGGCGTTTGTTTTTTATATTTGGCAATCTTCGGTCGGTGGCAAAGTGCAATGATCACGCTGTCCTCGATCCTGATCGCTGTGCCGATTGGCGTTGTTGGTGGGCTATTTTTAGGCATTGCGGCCTATCGCTTTCAGTGGGTCAATCTGGCGCTGCGGCCAATTTTGGACCTAATGCAGACGGTACCGGTTTTTGCATATCTTGTGCCAATTTTGATTTTGTTTGGTTTTGGCCCGGTGGCCGCATTGGTGGCAACGGTGATCTATGCAATGCCGCCAATGGTTCGCGTGACCATTATGGCCTTGCAAGCGGTGCCGAGTGAACTGCAAGAAGCTGGACGGATGGCAGGCTGCACGCGGCGCCAAATTATGTGGAAGGTTCTGGTGCCAGCCGCCACGCCAACGCTGATGGTGGGGGTCAACCAAGTGATCATGCTGTCCCT
>CAZAIL010000143.1:0-5093 GCA_964485155.1 uncultured Flavobacterium sp. | reverse complement strand
TTTTCATTTTTTTTAATTTAAGTTATTATAGTTCGAATGTTCTGTTCAATAAAATTAAGAGCTTACTCCATATTAAAAGAAGTCTTAATTGAGTTAATAGGGTAAATACCATCAGTAACGCAAATTTTATAATTTACTCCAATTACATATGTAATAACATTCTTAATAGATGTTGCTTTCCTAATTTTTTTATTTAAAGAAAACTTTTTATTACCAATCAAATATATTAAAATTATCTCTTTTTTATGAGTATATATATTCAATTATAAATAAACTAGTAGTAACACCCCCTCTAATTAGATTGAAAATTTAGAATTATGATACTAAATAAAAACAATCTTAAAAGAAGTTTACGTATGTTTTATTTTAAGAACTGACTAATAAAAATTAGAAACGAAATTTAAAAAAACTTTTTTATGGAGTTCAAGATTTATCATAGGTGAGAGTGCCACTCGAACAATATAATCTTTATCACCCTCTTTGGTGGTTCCTTGGGTTGACGTTGCTGGAATGGTCCAATAACACCCTTTTAGCTGCCCATAGCTAACACAAAACTTACTTTGGTCTGGGATGGCTGTAATCATTGCATCAATTAATTGATGGTTTAACCTTCTCTTGGTTGTCTCTCTTTCTTGTTCTGTTGTTCCTTTCGTAGGAAGATCTAATGAAAAAACAGATGGCGTAAATTCTTGTGATGCTAGTGCTGATGATACAAAATTTATTTTTGCAGCTGGTAAAGTCCTTTTAACGAAGTTTACAAATTCTAGCGTATTCTTATAAGCATCTTGTATTCTTTGATTCATAGTAGGCAACTGTTTAGACAAAATTTCCATCTGAAGAGCAGTCGCCTCATTATCGCATATCTTTAAGTGCAATGCTATTGTTGCCATTAAATCCTCAGATTTTTTATTGACAACACAATATCCAGCAGTGCATTTCCCACCACTTGGAAATTTAGACCCACTCACATACGCGATAGTTCTCACAGAAGAAAGGAGTCTATCTTCTCCTAAAAAGTGCACATTAGGGCAAAATGTTTGGTCTAAAACAAACACTGGAACAATTGCTATTTCTCCGCTTGCTGTGGTTCGCTCTTTAGATAAAACAGTTTGTAATTTCTTAAGATCTGGAACTTCCACCCGTGGATTGGTAGGAATCTCTGCAATGATATAAGGAATGGAATCTTCAGCTGCTATTGTTGCTAAAATTTGATCAATACTCTGCACCATACTATTGCCGTCATCTACTAACAAATCAACAACCTCTACTGTAGCAATACAAGCAGCAATTCTCCTTGCTTGGTCATTTGTACCTCCATAACAATTTGGTGGAACAATAATTTTAATCGCCTTTCCAGGATGATTTTCTATAGCGTCATGAATAAGGCCCATAACAATGGCATACTGCATAGACAATCCGCTTGATGCAACAAGTGGCTCTATACTTGTACCCGTTATTTCTTTGATGGTCTCTAATACATAGTTTTTATTTGATGCTATCGCATGACTGTTCTCCTCTTCAGAAGGTTTTTCTGTGATATTTTTTAAAGCTAGATAAGAATTGGCAGGAGTCATTGCAATTGTCTCTCTTCTTCTTACATGCTGAATTTCTGAGATATAGCTTTTATTTTGTTCTCCATTGATGTATAAGATACTTCCTAACTGAGAATGCATATGAACAAAAAAGTCAATTGATGAAGTGAGATCTACCTGACTAAGGTCTTCTTGTTGTGAAATAAAAATAGTACTCCCGTTAAATTTAGAGTTGGCAGTTAGTTTATCAACTTTTTTTAAGTCAAATTGGTACCCATATACACGCTGTAATACATCGGCATCAAAAAAAGAAGGTATTTCATCTTTATAAATGATTTGAGTATTTTTTTGTGCTAATAAGTTTTTTCTTAAGATGGCTAAAATAGGAACGGTCTTCGATGAAAAACTGATCACATTATCTGAAGGGAGCTTATGTAAACTTGCAAGAACCCATTCTAATAGACAAGATAATGGATGTCCTAGTCTAATATAATCATAAGCAGTAGGTAGGTCATGTAATGCAGAAGACTCATAGTTATTCGCATTAAACAATGCTTCAAACTGTTCTAAAAATTGAGTTTTTGCCAATGTTTCATCATACATATCTAGTCGATGAGTGGTGAGACGCAACCAGTCATTTGGCATATTTTCTAACACCTTCTTACTATAATTTAATAATTTAATGTCTTCCATAATCTTCACCTTTAGATACACCTGCAATATACATTAATTCGCATTTTTTTTGAGATAATATCTCACGATTTATATATATAATTTGACAACATAAAAGAGTATAATTCTCTGATATTAATGGCTAAATTGAGATATTCTATTTTTTTATTCCATATTATTTTTTACTTTTAAGAAAAAAACATGCTAGAAAAAGTATATGGGTCAGCCGTCTTCGGCATTGAGGCCACTACCATTACGGTTGAAGTAAATATAGATAAAGGAATTGGGTATCATTTGGTAGGCTTGCCAGACAATGCGGTTAGAGAAAGTTCTTACAGAATTTCTGCAGTATTGAATAATAATGGATATAAACTTCCCGGAAAAAAAATCACTATTAATATGGCACCTGCCGATTTACGAAAAGAAGGTGCTGCCTATGATTTAACATTAGCCATGGGTATTTTGGCTGCGTCCAAGCAAATAACCTTTAAAAATATTGAGAACTATATGATGATGGGCGAGCTTTCTCTAGATGGAAGCGTACAGCCTATCAAAGGTGCTTTACCTATTGCTATTAAAGCAAAAGAAGAAGGGTTCTTGCATTTTATCATTCCTAAAAAAAATGCCAAAGAAGCAGCCATTGTAGAAGGTATAGAGGTATTGGGTGTAGAGAATATTATGGAGGTAATTGATCATTTTAATGGTAAAAAAAGTATAGAACCTACCAAGGTAGATGTCAAAGCTGAGTTTTATAAAAATATTGATTTTCCAGAATTTGATTTTTCTGATGTAAAGGGACAAGAATCAATAAAACGTTGTATGGAAATTGCCGCTGCTGGCGGTCATAATATTATTTTGATTGGCCCACCAGGGTCTGGAAAAACCATGTTGGCTAAAAGGCTCCCTTCTATCTTACCTCCTATGACTTTACAAGAAGCCTTAGAAACTACCAAAATTCATTCTGTAGTAGGTAAAACAAAAGATCATGGCTTGTTATGCGAACGTCCCTTTCGATCTCCTCATCATACTATATCTGATGTTGCCTTGGTGGGTGGCGGACAATATCCGCAACCCGGCGAAATTTCTTTATCTCATAATGGAGTCTTGTTTTTAGATGAATTACCCGAGTTTAAACGTACCGTATTAGAGGTTATGCGACAACCCTTAGAAGACAGAGAAGTCACCATTTCTAGAGCAAGGTTTACGGTTACCTACCCTAGTAGTTTTATGTTGGTGGCTAGTATGAATCCCAGTCCGTCAGGTTTTTTTAATGATGGAAACAATCCGTTGGCAAGTTCACCACAGGAAATGCAACGTTATTTGGGAAGAATTTCAGGTCCGTTATTAGATAGAATAGACATTCATATAGAAGTAACTCCAGTACCCTTTGAAAAACTTTCAGACGAACGAAAAGGAGAATCTAGTGCAGCCATAAGAAAAAGAGTAACCAACGCTAGAAAATTGCAAACAGGACGTTTTAAAGACTTTGAAAAGGCTCATTACAATGCACAGATGAATGTAAAACAAATACGAGCGTTCTGTAAACTTTCTTCTGAAAGCATGAGCCTCCTAAAAACTGCCATGGAAAGATTAAATCTATCAGCTAGAGCCTACGACAGAATCTTAAAAGTTTCTAGAACCATTTCAGATTTGGATGCTTCAAAAGATATATTACCATCACATATTGCAGAAGCAATACAGTATAGAAGTTTAGATAGAGAGGGTTGGTTGGGTTAAAAAAAATATATTTTTACTTTTAAGGTAGGACTTTTTAAACTTCATTTGTTATAGATACAAACAAAATATATTTATTATGAAAATTTCAATACAAAAAACCCTATTTATTTTATTTATTGCATTTGCATCTTGTCAAGAAGAACAAACAATAATGACTGAACCTTCAGATTCAGATTCAGAACAAAACATCACTTCAAATTCAATTATTTTTGGTAAACTAAGTGATGTCTCTTCAGATGATACTATAAAATGTACCAATTTTGTGTACCCATTATCATTTTCTATTTACGATTCAAATAATCAAGTATTAAGAAATGAATCTGTAAACAACGATGAAGAACTTAACGACCTCTTAAGTTCTATTGACAGCCCTGATTTTGATGGGTCTTTTATCGAATTAAACTATCCATTAAGTTTAGTTAATTCAGAGAATGAAACTATTACTGTTTATAGTAACCAAGAACTAGTTGAAGTTTTGAGTACTGAAAATAATTGTGATGATTTGATTGATAATTTATTTGCTTGTGTATTTAGTGCATTTCAACTAGATATTAATGTTATTGATTCTGATGAAAACCCTAATGATGGCATAACTGCATTTTCTTTAGAAATTGATTTAGATTGTAACGGTATAGAATATGATTTAACCTATTTTGAAACTCAATCTGATGCTGAAGCCAACGTTAACAATATTGTATTCCCTTACACCAACATATCAAATCCTCAAACCCTATATGTAAGAGCAGAAACTATTTATATAAATCAAACTTATAATGAAATCTTTGAAGTAAATATTAATGTTGCTGCAGAACAAGCAAATGATATTTGCCCTGGAGACTATGCAAGTGGCTTTTTAACACAGTGTAAATGGAAAATTACAAACCACAGCAGTGTAGATTATTCTGATTACAGTTTTTCTTTTAGAGAGGACGGTACATTTACTGCAGAAAATACTTCAGACAATACTCCTCAAGAAGGTACATGGCTAGCTGCAGATAATGATAATGGAGTAGGATCTTTTATTCGCTTAGACTTTGACACCGCATCTGCATTGTCTCAAATTGCAGGAGACTGGAATATAGAAACCTGTAATTTAAATTATGATACTGCCTCATTTGATCTTGAGTTAGGGGGTGAAACCTTTACATTCGC
>CAZAIL010000142.1:0-5116 GCA_964485155.1 uncultured Flavobacterium sp. | reverse complement strand
TCTTCTTCTAGTGTATTATTAACACTTAAAGGATATGTTCTACCTGCTATTACTAAATTAATCTTTAATTTTTCCACAATAATAATAAAAATTATTACTCGTTCAACTGAACGATACATTTATCGATTTCTCGAATTAAAGCATTTATCTTAAACTTTGTATCTCTTGTACTATCGTTACTGCCTTGTATAGTTTTAGCAATCTTTAACAGTTTAAATTGTTTTTCTCGCTGTTCTAATAATTGCTCTTTCTCTAAAAGCTGACGCTGTAATGTTGATGTGTTTTGAAGTAGTATTTCATTTTCTTTTAATAAAAAATCATAATTAGAGAGTAAGCTTATTAACTTATCCTCTAATAAATGAACTGCTTCAATAGTATTACTCATCAAGCTTTTCTTATAAAACTATAATTACAAAGTTAGCACTCTGTTTTATAATTAACAACTATTTAGGTCTTTAATAAAATATTATATATCATCTCAACAGATTGGTTTAAATAGTTTTCTTATTTTGGCTGAAAAATTACTAAAATTGAAAAAATATATTTTCGTTTTATTTATTTTAGCAAGTCTCACAACATTTGCTCAAAAAAAATACCCAAATAATTATTTTAGAAGTCCTTTAGATATTCCATTAAAAATTTCTGGAACTTTTGGAGAATTAAGAAATAATCATTTTCATGCAGGTATTGATATAAAAACCAATCATAGAACTGGGTTAAAAGTGTATGCAACTGCAGATGGATATGTTTCAAGAATTAAAGTAGCACTTTGGGGATACGGAAAGACTATATACATAACTCATCCTAACGGATATACTTCCGTTTATGCCCACCTAAGCAAATTTGGAGATGGAATACAAGAATATGTAAAAAATATTCAATACCAAAAAGAGAGCTATGAAACAGGTAATATGTATCCAGAAGAAAATAAAATTTTGGTTAAAAAAGGGGAGATAATTGCATACTCTGGAAGAACTGGTGGCTATGTAGCTCCTCATTTGCATTATGAAATTAGAGATACGAAAACCGAACACATTATAAATCCGATGTTATTGGGATTAAAAATTCAAGATTCTATTGCCCCTAGAATAAACAAACTCATGGCATATTCTATCGGTTCTAACTCTAGAATTAACAGAAGTACAAAAAAACAAAGTTTATCCATCAAGAAAGATACTCTAAATAGTTACATTACTAATAGAATAAGTGCTTCAGGTAAAATTGGTTTCGGTATCAATGCCTATGATTTTCTAGGTAAAGAATCAAATAAAAATGGTGTCTATAGTATAGAAATGCTTGTTAATGGAAAACGATATTATTACCATGATTTAGAAACATTTTCTTTTCCAGAAAGTAAGTACATTAATTTACTAATTGATTATCCTCACTATGCTTCATATAAAAGTAGAATTCAAAAAACTTTTTTGGAAAAAGAGAATAAGCTCAGCATATACAAAGGGTTGATAAATGATGGAATTATAGATGTAAAAGAGGGATTTAATTATCAAGTAGATATTATTACCAAAGATTTTAAGGGCAATACATCCTCTATTAGAATACCAGTGATTGGTTTGAAAAGTGAATCTATTTTAGAACAAAAAACAGATACAACTAATTATAAAATATCAAAGATAAAATTTCAAAAATTTACTAAAAATGGCGTGACTGTAGCTTTTCCAAAAAATACATTTTATGAAGATGTTTTTATAGATTTTTCTGTCAATGGAACTATTGCAGAAATTCATAAACCCAATATTCCTTTAGATAAAAATTTTACTATTACTTTTGATAGCATCATGTATAAAAATTCGGAAATAGATAATATTTATATAGCTAACATAAATAACAAGAGATATCCATATTATCAGAAAACAAGAAAAAGAAGTAATAAGTTGTTTACTACAACTAAAAACTTAGGTAAATACACTTTATTAATTGATAATTTAGAACCAAAAATATACAATCCTAATTTTAAAAACGGTGATTGGGTTAGTCGATTAAAATATCTAACTATCAAAATATCAGATTCACAATCAGGCATAAAATCTTATAAAGCATATATAGATGATGAATGGGTGTTAATGGAATATGATTTAAAAAATAAAAAATTATCTTACGATTTTAATGATAAAAAATTGGTGGGTAGCAAACATATCTTTAAACTTGTAGTCTCTGACAACGTTGGAAATACGAATATCTATAATTCTACGTTTTATAGAAAATAAGGACAATACCACGTGAAAAATAAATTACTCATTTTATTATTGTTTCCAGCATTTGTTTGGGCCCAAAAAACATCAGTCATCAAAGGGATTGTTAAGGATTCTCTAAACAAATCTATAGAAAATGTTACTGTAAACTATGGTAAAACAGGAACTACCACGGATAAAAAAGGATATTATGAAATAAGAATTCCTGTTGATGTTAAAATTACATTAGAATTTAGTCATGTAGGCTTTAATAAGCTCTTCAAAGAATTTTTTACAAAAAAAGGAGCTATAGTTCGATTTTCTCCTACTTTAAAATCAGAAAATGAAGTTTTAAAAGAAGTTGTGATCAAAAATGAATCAAAAGACGCTCAAGGGATAATCACTATAAAAGCTGAAAAAGTAAAAAGAATTCCAGGAGCAAATGCAGGAATAGAAACACTCTTAATGACATTACCAGGAGTAAGTAACAATAATGAACTAAGTACTCAATACAATGTACGTGGTGGAAATTTTGATGAAAACCTTGTGTATGTTAATGGTATTGAAGTTTATCGTCCTTTCTTAATTAGATCTGGTCAGCAAGAAGGTTTGAGTTTTGTAAATTCTACAATGGTTCAGAATATTAATTTTTCTGCTGGTGGATTTCAGGCAAAATATGGAGATAAACTGTCATCAGTTTTAGACATTACCTATAGAAAACCTACTGAGTTTGCTGCAACCATAGATGGAAGTTTATTAGGTGGTAGTATTACAGTTGAAGATGTATTTTTAGAGAACAAGTTAAGTGCTATTGTAGGAGTTAGATACAGAGACAATAGCCTGTTTGTAAACTCTAAACAAATAGAAACTAACTTCAGACCTCGTTTTACAGATGTTCAAGGATTTCTATCCTATAAACAGAACGAAAAACTTACTTTAAACTTCTTAGGAAACTTTTCTATAAATAATTATGATTATGAGCCTGTAACTCGAAGAACTCGCTTCGGTACAGTCACTGAACCTTTAGAGTTAAATGTTTTTTATGACGGCCAAGAACAGGACAAATACTTAACTTCTTTTGGAGCATTAAGTGCAGATTATCAGGTAAACGATGACCTAATATTAACGACTACAATTTCAACTTTTAATACGCAAGAAGAAGAATATTTTGATATTGCTGCATCCTATAATTTAGGTGAAGTTGACTCTAATATTGGCTCTGAGAGTTTTGGCGATGTTACTTTTTCTGAAGGAATTGGGTCACAAATAAATCATTCTCGTAACGATTTGGATGCACTAATTAGCAACATTCAAATGAAAGGAACCTATAAAAAAAATAACGATCAAATAGATTTCGGAATCAAATATCAAACAGAAGATATTCGTGATCGGATTCGTGAGTGGGAAGTCATAGATTCTGTTGGGTTTTCAGTAAGTCCTTTAGATTTAGGACTCATAAACGATCAGCCATACAATCCATTTACAGGGCCTATTGAACCTTTTCAAAATATAAGAGCTGAAAATGAATTAAGAATTAATCGTCTTTCTGCTTTTTTACAATACAGTAAAAAAGGATTAATTGGAGAACATAAAGTCTGGTGGAACATTGGTGTTCGTGGACAGTCTTGGTCGGTAAAAGCAAATACAAATTCAGTAGTAAATCAATTTATTTTTAGTCCAAGAGGTCAATTTGCAATTAAACCAGATTGGGAAAAAGACATGCTATTCAGGTTTTCTGGCGGGGTCTATTCTCAACCTCCTTTTTATAAAGAATTAAGAGGTTTTGACGGGAATATAAATCCTAATGTAAAAGCACAAAAATCTGTTCATATCGTTCTAGGAAATGATTACAGCTTTGAAATGTGGGATAGACCATTTAAATTAACCACAGAAGTTTACTATAAAAATTTAACAAACGTAAATCCGTATAATGTAGATAATGTTCGTATTCGATATCAAGCAAATAATAATGCTGTAGCTTATGCTACCGGTTTAGATGTGAGATTAAATGGAGAATTTGTTCCTGGAAATGAAAGCTGGATTAGTTTAGGGATTTTAAAAACTGAAGAAAATATTGACAATAAAGGATATATTGCTAGACCTACCGATCAACGTTTTAAATTGGGAATCCTGTTTCAAGATTATGTTCCTAATTTGCCTGATTTAAAAGCCTACTTAAACTTAGTATATAATTCTGGGGTACCAGGTGGAGCACCTGCATACGCAGATGCCTATAATTTTCAAAATAGATTACGAGATTACAGACGAGCAGATTTAGGTATATTATATGTTTTTACAGATTCTAATAAGATTTATTCAACTGGTTTTTTAAGTCAGTTTAAAGAATTAACTGCTGGATTAGAACTATTCAATATGTTTGATATCCAAAACTCCATCACCAATACTTGGGTGAGAGATGCGGCGACTAAAAATCAATTTGGTGTACCTAACTACCTTTCAGGAAGAATCTTGAATTTTAGGATTGGAATGAAATTTTAACTTAATTATTTATCTTTTTGAGTAAGAATAAACCCACTAATTAGATGGCTCGTAAATTATAGTATTTGTGCTGTATGATCTTTTGTTTTTACTTTAGAAATAACTTCTTCAATAATCCCATTAGCATCAATCACAAAAGTAGTTCTATGAATTCCATCGTATTCTCTTCCCATAAATTTCTTAGGACCCCATACCCCAAAGCCATTAATCACAGTACGATCTTCATCTGCTAACAAGGGAAAAGGCAAATCATATTTAGCAACAAAGTTTTGTTGTCTTTTTTCAGAATCAGCACTTACCCCTAAAATCTCAAATCCCTGAGATAGAAATGTTTGGTAATTGTCTCTTAAATTACATGCTTCAGCCGTGCAACCTGGAGTGCTAGCTTTTGGGTAAAAGAAAACTACTAATTTCTTACCAACATAATC
>CAZAIL010000141.1:0-5171 GCA_964485155.1 uncultured Flavobacterium sp. | reverse complement strand
GTAAAGAACCTGATGTTCCAATTCTAACAATATTTAAAGCAGTATGCTTTTCTTTAATTGCTCTAGTTTTTAAATTAATGTTAACCAAAGCATCCAATTCATTCAAAACAATATCAATATTATCTGCACCAATACCAGTTGAAATTACTGATATTCTTTTACCTTTATAAGTGCCAGTTGTTGTTTTAAATTCCCTCTTATGTGTTGAAAACTCAATAGTATCAAAATGTTGAGTTACTTTATCAACTCTATCTGGATCACCAACAAAAATAAGATCGGTCGAAATATTCTCTGGCTTTAAATTCAAATGATAGATACTTCCATCTGGATTTAAAATAAGCTCTGAATTTTTTAATCTCATCTTAGATACTAATTTTTAGTAGTTTATTTGAGTTATTTTGATAGAGATAACCATATTGTTTTACCCCTCCTAGATATGCATTTTCAGTTCTTAAATCTCTGTACAAATTTTCTTCATTTTTAAGCACTTTTTTTCCTTTTCTACTTAGTTTTACTGGGTTGAAAGATGTAAATAAAACTTTTAAACGTTCAATTTTATGCGTATAATAATACTCTTCAAAGCCGTATGTTTTTTCATTTTTTAGAAGATCTTTTACCAATTTATTTTTTGATGAATACATTGTTTCAGCTGCTGTTTTTATAATATAATTTTCTGTAGAATTTAGTCCGTTTTCTATAGAAGGAAAACGTTTTAAGTGCATTTCTATGGCTTTAGATAAATGAATAAACGGACTCATTGGGTTATATTTATAAATAGTCTCCAAACGAAGCGGACAGTTAGAACAATATAGTTGCCAAATATAATCTGCATACTCAATATCATCTGAAGATAATTCTGATCTATGAAGGTATTGTTCTGTAATTTGATTCTTACTTAATTGGTTTAGGGTTTCAATCTTATTACTTAATTCTAGAGTCCCTCCAACAACCAAACTTATTTTTTCTCCTTTTCTATATCTTTTTAACCAACTAACAATGGCAATCATATTTATTTGACTGTGCAAATTGTGATCAAACCATAAAATAATTTCTTCTTTATTTTTATTTTGACAAAGATTTCTATATTCTTTTAATGTGAAATCAATAAATGTTTTTTTTGTGACTTTATAGGATGATTTTAAAAACTCAAAACGAGTTTTCCAAAAAGTCTCACTACCCACATCTATAGACGTTTTACCTTCACACAGCATTTCCCTCCATGTAATGAACTCCCCAATATATCCCAGTGATTTTAAATAACTTGTAGTTTTGTCACTATTGGTAATATGTAAAGTTGATGTACTCATAATTACAGGGAATTTTAATTAGAATTTTAAATACTTTATTGTAAAAGCTTACCCTCCAACACGTTTTACCGAAAAGCCTTTTTCTTGTAACATTTCCATAATTTTATCTCTATAATCGCCTTGAATGATGATGGTTTCATTTTTAAAACTGCCTCCAACACTTAATTTTGTCTTGATTTCTTTCGCTAAGGTTTTAAAATCTTTACTTGCGCCATTATAACCATCTATAATAGTAATGGGCTTTCCTTTGCGTTTTTCATACTTACACAAAAGAGGTTCATCTTGTAACCAAATAGTAGAAGCTTTACCTTTTACCGATTTTTCTTGCACTTGATGTTCTGGAAATAAGTTTTTTAGTTGATCTTTTAAGTCCATAAGAAGTTACTTACTTAATCCTAATTCACGTAAGCGCTCATTTAAAAACTCTCCAGCAGTAATATCATCAAAACCTTTAGGATTTTCATGATCTATACATGCTTCTAAAACATCTAATTTCATATCACTTATTGGATGTAAAAAGAATGGAATAGAATATCTAGAGGTACCCCATAATTCTTTTGGTGGATTTGTTACTCTGTGTATTGTAGACTTTAGCTTGTTGTTACTATGACGTGAAAGCATGTCGCCAACATTAATCATAATTTCATCTGGCTCTGCTACAGCGTCAATCCATTCACCATTGTGGTTTTGAACTTGTAAGCCTTTTCCTTGTGCACCCATTAATAATGTAATCAAATTAATGTCACCGTGAGCAGCAGCTCTTACTGCATTTTCTGGTTCAGACTGGATAGGAGGATAGTGTATGGGTCTTAAAATACTATTTCCATTATGAATGTATTGATCAAAATATATTTCTTCTAAGCCTAGATGAATTGCTAAAGAACGCAAGACGTACTTTGCAGTTTTTTCTAACATCCTATAAGTTTTTTTACCAACTTCGTTAAACGCTGGAAGTTCGTCTACTAAAACATTTTTTGGATACTCTAATTCTAGTTCAGTATTGTTTTCTACATATTGTCCAAAATGCCAAAACTCTTTTAAATCGCCTTCTTTTCTTCCTTTAGCACTTTCTTTTCCGAAGGAAACATAACCACGCTGGCCACCTATACCTGGTACTTCATATTTCTTTTTTACATCAAGAGGTAATTCAAAAAAGTTTTTAATTTCTTTGTACAATTCATCCACAAGAGTATCATCTAGAAAGTGGCCTTTTAAAGCTACAAAACCAATGTTTTCATAAGCATGTCCTATATCATCAATAAATTGTTGTTTTTTTGAATTGTTATTAGATAAAAAATCATCTAAATTAACGCTAGGTATTTTATCCATATTAAAAATATTTTCTTTTGAGGAGTTAAATTAGTAAAAAATAAAGTTATTTTTTACGAAAAGGAATTAAATATGAAATTGTGTAGTTAAATCCAAAACCTGTATTGCTTGCGTAAATACGATTAAACCCAGGTGCATAGTGAGTTTTGAAATTTATTGGTTCAGTAATACTCACCATTATTTTATAGGAACTACTGAAGGTGATAAATAGATTATTGTATAATTCTGCCCTAAAACCTAGTTGTATTTCGGTCCAGTGAGCTGTGAGACCTTTTTGAGTAGAGGGTGTGGTAATGCTTTGTGTTGGTAAAATGGTATTTCCAGTATTAACTTGATAGCTATTTAATGTTTCTTCAAACGTAGCAAAACCATAACGTAATCCAATAAAAATCTCATTATTCATGTCAAGCCAATTATTGTAGGAATTATAATTAACACCAATTTTCATATAACTTCCCTTAGAGGTTGAATTGGTAAAGTCTTCGTTTGATGTAAACTCTTCATTTCCAAGTTCAGCAGCCGCGTACCATTTTTTTGAAATACGATAATCACCCACAATTTCAAGACCGCTATTGTAGTCTTGCAATAAAGATCTAATGGGTTTGCTAATATCTATACCCAGTCTAAGACCATGATTTGTTTTATAAACAATACTGTCTTTAGGAATCGAATCGTTTTTTTGTTGAGCAGAAGCACTCACAAAAACGATTAAAAAACAGATCTTAATGAAAAATTTGTAAATGCGCTGCTGATTCATTTTCTATAGTAGGTATTGTAATAGTATTTTGTAAGGTTTCTGTTAGTCCTATAATCCAATTATTTGAAACATCTGAGGTAACAGTTACGTCGTTAAATATAGCTTTAAAACCACAAGATCTAGAAACAAACACTTCTTCAACATCATAGTCTATTGTAATGATGTCTTGATTGTTTCCTTTAGAAAAATTATAGATAATTTGATTACTAGTAACATCCAATGGAATAAGTATAGAATCTAAACTTTCATTTGAATATATAACATCAAGGCCTTCAGGGTTAACAGATAAGTTTGATACTGATTTGGTGTTTGAAGTATTTGTAGCATCATAAAAACGAATAATCATATTTGGCGTAATTGGATCTATGCAAAAATCATCTTTTTCACAACTCAAAAAAAGCAATGCAATTAGCGATAAAAATAAATAGTATCTTTTCATTTTAGAACTAGTAACTAAAAGTTTACTCTTCAACTTCTACAATTTTTTCCATGGCTTCTGCCAATTTAAAATCTAATTCGGTAACACCTCCTGCATCATGAGTTGTTAATTTTATTTCCAAGATATTGTAAACATTTGTCCATTCTGGATGATGGTTCAGTATTTCACACTCAAAGGCTATTCTCATCATGGCACTCATACAGTTTTTAAAACTATCAAATTCAAATTCTGAATGTAAGGCATCCTCGTAATAATCCCAATCAGGAAAATTTTCCAATTTTTTTTCAATTTCTACATCTGTTAGTTTTTTCATCTTTTGGCTTGTATTTGTATCAAAAGTACAACAATATTAAAAACATTAAATTATATCAAATATTATATTTTTTCAAATAAAACTACTGTTTCAATATGAGAAGTGTGTGGAAACTGATCTACCAAACTTATTTTTTTAATCTCGTATCCATGCTTCATCATTTCTTCGGTATCTCTTGCTTGGGTAGCAGGGTTACACGAAACATAAACTATTCTATCGGCATTAATTGCAATAATTTTCAGGAGTGTTTTGGGTGCAATACCTGCACGAGAAGGATCTAAAATAATGGTCCTAATTTTATTTTTATATTCAGGATGTTCGTTTAGAAAATTTCCAACATCAGCAGCATAGAACTGCAATCCGTCTATTTTATTTCTTTTTGCATTCTTAACTGCATCTTTAATTGCAGAAGCAATAAGATCTACTCCAATAATTTTTGCATTAACGCTCCTAGAGGCTAAAATTTGACCAATAGTACCTGTTCCGCAAAACAAGTCCATTACTATAGTATTGTCTATAGCATCTTTTTTTTCTAGTGCATAATCAATTACTTTAGTATATAGTTTTTCAGCAGATTTTGGATTGGTTTGAAAGAAGCTTTTCATGCTAATTTCAAAGTTCAATCCTAATAATTCTTCTACAATTTTATCTTCTCCAGCTATCAGTTGACTACTTCCAGCTGTTGCAAGGGTTCTATCACCAGTTTCATCATTGATAGAATGTAACAGTCCTGCAAACCTATCTTTAAAAATATCTTGTAACAATATAGAAAAATCGTTTAAATCAAATTGAGGAAGATCAAAGGAAGTAGTGACTAGGTTAAATAACAGCTGATTGGTTTTGTAGGATTTTCTCACTACAAAATAACGAAAGAAACCTTCTCTCTTAGGTCCGTGCCATGGTGCTAGGCCAGTTGCTTCACAATACTTTCTTATGGTACTAATGTTATCTTCAACTAAGGCATCAAATAGGCCAGAATCTTTTTCTAGATTATCTCCCATCCACCAGGTACCACGTCTTTTAAAG
>CAZAIL010000140.1:0-5228 GCA_964485155.1 uncultured Flavobacterium sp. | reverse complement strand
AATAATGAAGGATTTAAAAGTTCGGAAGAAAACAAACGAAGAAGAAGCATATCTTTATTCTTTGAATAATTTAAGAGCTCAGATTGATGTTGTAGATCAAACGCTTCTAGATACCTTGGGCAAACGAATGAAAACTGCTGTAGAAATAGGCACCCTTAAAAGAGACAATAATGTTGCAGTTCTTCAAAACAAACGCTGGAACGAGATTCTTGGTAAAATGATTTTAGAGGGACAGGAACGTAATCTTTCTGAAGAATTTATTTTACGGGTGTTTAAAGCGATTCACCAAGAGTCAATTAATCAACAAGAAAAGATCATCAATTCATAAAAAATTAAAAAGAACACATTCTTAAAATAAAATTTAATTATGGATTTACTTCAATTAATGCGAAAGGCAAGAATCTTGCTGGAACCCCATTGGATACTAGCTATAGGAGTTTGTTTGACCTATGGTTTGGCAGTAGCTCTTCCTTCCGAACTCAATAGCTATGGAGAGATGGTAAGTTTTTTACTGGCAGGCCCCCTTCAATTAGGCTTGTGTTTTTTCTTTTTGAATTTGGTTAGAGGTGAAGAAATACGTTTTGAACTTTTATTTGAGGGATTTAAACCCTTAGGCACCGTATTGTTGTCCTATACTATTATTACTTTACTTACGCTTGTTGGAATGGTTTTACTAATTGTTCCTGGGATCATACTAGCTTTAGGTTTTTCTATGACTTATTATATCATTGTTGATGATCCCGAGATTTCTTTTAAAAATGCTTTAGAAAGAAGCTGGAAGCTCACCGATGGCAATAAAATTGAACTATTGGAGTTAAACTTACGTTTTATTCCATGGTATCTTTTAGGGTTATTGTGTTTTATTGTAGGAGTTTTTGCCATTATTCCTTGGCATAATACTACCCTTGCGCTATACTATCAGGATTTGAAGAAGCGACAAATACGTTTTTGATTTTTTAAAGTATGAGTAAAGATTTAAATTACCGCTATTCTGAAAAAGAAGAGTGGTTGAATATTATAACCCACGCTTTTGGATTATTATCTAGCTGTATCGCCTTACCCTTACTTATATATAAATCCTTTGATTATGAAGGATTTTGGAAGCCAGCTAGTTTGGTTATTTATGGAGTTAGCTTGATAGTTTTGTATGCTGCCTCTACTTTTTATCATTCGGCTAAAGACCCCAAGCAGAGAAGAAAATTGAACATTCTCGACCATGCTGCCATATATGTTTTAATTGCAGGAACTTATACCCCTTTTTCCCTTATCATTCTGGCAGGATCTTTAGGATGGTGTCTTTTTATTTTTACCTGGACCTTCGCTCTGATTGGGATAATCTTAAAATTATTTTATACTGGAAGGTTTGAAAAACTTTCTACTATTATCTATGTCCTTATGGGGTGGCAAATTATTTTTGCTATTAACCCTTTGATGGAAAAATTTCCTATTCAAGGAGTAAAACTTCTATTCTTGGGTGGCATTTTTTATACTCTAGGAGCACTAATGTATTTACTCAAAAAAATCAATTATAATCACGCAATTTTTCATGTGTTTGTGCTTTTGGGAAGCTTGTGTCACTT
Source organism: uncultured Flavobacterium sp. (assembly GCA_964485155.1). Taxonomy (GTDB): domain Bacteria; phylum Bacteroidota; class Bacteroidia; order Flavobacteriales; family Flavobacteriaceae; genus Polaribacter. Next base: position 3,648 of record CAZAIL010000140.1, on the reverse strand, counting down.
TTTGAGTGTTTATAGTTTTTTTTAAGGTTTATCTCCAATTTCGATTTTTGTTACGGGTATTATTAGATTTATTACGGTTTTTATTTCGCACTTGCGGTTTTTTTGATAGTGAACCCTCAACCACATCGGCACCTTCCATAAAAGGATGTTCTCCCATGCGAGGCACTTGTTGTTTTATGAGGTTTTCAATATCCTTTAAATAAGGCCGTTCGTCTCCCATGCAAAAAGAAAGTGCAATTCCACTCGCACTTGCACGACCAGTTCTGCCAATTCTATGAACATAGGTTTCAGAAACATTAGGTAAGTCATAGTTAATTACCATGGCCAAATCATCTACATCAATTCCTCTGGCCGCAATATCTGTTGCAATAAGTACTTTTAAAGATCCATCTTTAAAAGCTCCTAATGCTTTTTGACGTTGAAGCTGTGATTTGTTCCCGTGAATTGCTGCTGAATTGATGCTAGCTTTATCTAAAACTTTTACAATTTTATTTGCCCCATGTTTAGTGCGGGAGAATACCAGTACAGAATCTGAACTTCGGCCCTCTAAAAGATGTATTAATAATTTCGGTTTATTGTTTTTACTAACAAAATATACACCTTGTTCAACTTTTTCAGCTGTCGCTTGTTGTGGTTTTATAGTTACTCTTTTAAAATCACCCAACATTTTTCGCGACAATTCTACAATACTTTTAGGCATGGTGGCAGAAAAAAATAAGGATTGTCTTTTTGAGGGTAGTTTGGCAATAATCTTTTTAACATCATGAATAAATCCCATGTCAAGCATTTGATCGGCCTCATCTAATACTACATATTTTAAGTCACTAAACGAAATATATCCTTGGTTCATTAAATCTAATAATCGTCCAGGAGTAGCGACTAAAATATCAACCCCTTGCTGGAGACTCGCTACTTGTTTAGATTGTTTTACACCACCAAAAATAACTGTATTTCGAAGATTAGTAAATTGACTATAAGCTGTAAAATTTTCAGCAATTTGGATAGCAAGCTCCCGAGTGGGGGTTACCACAAGAGCTTTTATTTTTCGTTTTCCTACTGTATTTTTTTCTTTGAGTAAGTGGTTTAATATAGGTATACCAAACGCAGCTGTTTTTCCAGTACCTGTTTGAGCAACCCCTAATAAATCATGTCCTTTTAAAAGAATAGGAATAGCTTGTTCTTGAATGGGAGTGGGTTTTATATAGCCTTGATTCTCTATGGCTTTTAAGATGGAATCTTCAAGGTTTAAGTCTTTAAATATCATATATATAATTAGGATGTAAAGTACGCTTATATTTTTGGGCTTTTATTTTTGTGTTAAAACCAATAAAAAAAACCGCTATTTGCGGTTTTTTTTAAAAGAGTTTTTTATTTATTATTTCACCGCATTGGCAATACGTATTATGGCTTCTTGAATATTCTCAACTGAAGCGGCATAAGAAATTCGAATACAATTATCATTTCCAAACGCTTCACCTGTAACCGTTGCCACATTTGCTTCTTCTAATAAAAAAAGGGCAAAGTCACTGGCATTGTCTAATGTTTTTCCACGCAATGTTTTTCCGAAATAGTAGGAAATATCTGGAAATACATAAAAGGCCCCTTCTGGTTCGTTCAATTTAAATCCTGGTATAGCTCTTAATAATTTAATTATCATAACGCGTCTTTCTGCAAACTCGTCAATCATATATTTAATTTCACTAACAGGAGCTTCTAAAGCCGCAATAGTAGCTCGTTGAGCTATACAATTTGCACCAGAGGTTATTTGCCCCTGCATTTTATTACAGGCTTTGGCGATCCACTCAGGGGCACCAATATATCCAATACGCCAACCAGTCATTGCGAAGGCTTTTGCAACACCGTTTACTGTTATGGTGCGATCGTATAATTCAGGAATTGCAGCTATGCTAAAATGTGCTGTTCCGTAATTAATGTGTTCATATATTTCATCTGAAAGAATAAAAACATCAGGATATTTTTCTAGTACTTTTCCTAAGGCACGGTATTCTGATTCTGTATAGATTGATCCACTAGGGTTATTTGGAGAGTTAAACATCACCAATTTAGTTTTAGGCGTCATGAAAGCTTCCAACTGTTCTGGGGTAATTTTAAAATCTGTTTTTATAGATGAAGGAATGATAATAGATGTTGCTTCTGCTAAGGTTGCAATTGCTGAGTAACTTACCCAATAAGGCGCAGGAAGTAATACCTCATCTCCCGGATCTAAAAGCACCAAGCATAAGTTTGCAATTGATTGTTTTGCTCCTGTCGATACTACAATTTGTGAAGGTGAATAGGTTATTTTGTTGTCTCGTTTAAATTTAACACAAATAGCCTCTTTTAAATCAGCATATCCATCTACAGGGCTGTAAGAATTGTAGTTATCTCTTACCGCTTGTATAGCTGCATCTTTTATGAATTCAGGAGTATTAAAATCCGGTTCACCCAGACTTAAGCCAATGATATCAATCCCTTTATTTTTTAATTCTCTGGCTTTTGCTGCCATGGCAAGGGTTGCGGATACAGGCAAGCTGTTTATCCGGACTGAAAGTTGGTCCATGATTATTGTTTAGATGGGTTGTACTCCCATTTGTTTTAAAAATCTAAAGTGCGAAAGTATGGCACTTCGAGTTGTTTTATATTCGTTGTAGGGTAAATTAAATTCTTGAGCTGTTTTTTTTACAATTTTAGAAATTTTAGTATAATGTACATGGCTTATATGTGGAAAAATATGATGTTCAATTTGATGATTTAATCCCCCAGTAAACCAATTAACAAATCGATTTTTATTAGAAAAATTTACAGTTGTTAAAAGTTGGTGAATCGCCCAAGTATTTTTCATTGTCCCTGAAGATTCTGGCATTGGCATTTGAGCATCTTCAATTATGTGGGCTAATTGAAATACTAGGCTCAGGATAAGTCCAGCAGTGTAGTGCATAACAACAAACCCTATTAAAACAGACCACCATGGTTCATTTATTAAGATCATAGGTATAATAATCCATACACTCCAATATATTACTTTAGTTATAAATAAGCCTAACCATTGAAGACTGGGGCGTTTGCTATTGGCATAAGACAACTTTTTCTTCATATAGCGTTTCATTTGCTGTATATCTGTAAATATTGCCCAATTAATAGTCAATAACCCATATAAAAAAAAGAAATATAAGTGTTGAAATCTGTGATGCGGCATCCATTCGGCATTTTTTGAAAAACGCAAAACACGACCAGCTTCTAGATCTTCATCATGTCCAAGAATATTAGTATAAGTATGATGTAAAAGATTATGTTGAATTTTCCAATTGAATACATTCCCAGCTAAAAAATAGATACTACTTCCCATAATTTTATTTATCAAAGGATACTTTGAGAATGACCCATGATTACCATCATGCATCACATTCATCCCAACACCTGCCAATCCCACTCCCATTATAATTGCAAGCAACAGTTTGTACCAGAGACTTATGTTTAGCACGATCATTAGAACATAAGGTGTAATAAAAAGAGAGAACATGACCACTGTCTTAAGATAAAGTTTCCAGTTTCCAGTTTTATGTACTTTTTTTTCTATGAAATATTTATTGACACGCTGGTTTAGTGTTTTGAAAAATTGTTTTGGGTCTTTTCGAGAAAATCGAAGGC
>CAZAIL010000139.1:0-5248 GCA_964485155.1 uncultured Flavobacterium sp. | reverse complement strand
GGAGGTGATACCGCTGCTGCTTTTGCGGCAGGTTGTCCAGTCATTGTAAAATCGCATCCAATGCACGCAGGAACTGGAGAATTGGTAGCCTCAGCTATTGTAAAAGCAGCCATAGCTACAGGAATGCCAAACGGCGTTTTTTCAAACTTAAACAGTAGTGGAATAGAGGTAGGAGTAGCACTGGTAAAGCATCCTAAAATAAAAGCTGTAGGGTTTACAGGAAGTATTAAAGGAGGAAGGTCGCTGTTAGATTTGGCAGCTAAAAGAGAAGAGCCAATTCCTGTGTTTGCAGAAATGGGAAGTGTAAATCCAGTAATTATATTACCAGAGGCACTCCATGAAAATGGTAAAAATTTAGCAAAAACCTATGCAGGTTCTATTACGCTAGGCACTGGTCAGTTTTGTACAAATCCAGGGTTATTGTTAGGGATTAAAAGCGCAGAACTTACAGCGTTTATTCAGAATTTAGGAAAAGAGATATTACAAATTCAACCATCTGTAATGTTACATCCCAATATTATTGGAGCCTATGAGGTTAGTAAAAATAATACAATGGCACAGTCTAATATAGAGGTAGTTGCACAGTATCAAGATGAGGTACAGCCTAATTTTGCTCGTCAGATGATTACAACTGTAGAGGGGCAAACATTTTTAGAAAACAGCACCTTACATCAGGAAGTTTTTGGTCCATTTTCTATAGTAGTACAGTGTGAAGACAGCCATCAATTAGAAAAAATTATTTCACAATTGGAGGGTCAGTTAACAGGAACAATTATTGCTGAAAATGATGAAATAGCAACATATTCAAAAATTATTGACGCACTACAAAATAGGGTAGGAAGAATCATTTATAACGGCGTTCCAACCGGAGTAGAGGTCTCACAGTCAATGGTGCACGGTGGGCCTTATCCATCCTCTACAGACAGTCGTTTTACTGCAGTTGGAATTAATTCTATAAAGCGGTGGGTACGTCCATTCAGCTTCCAGGATTGGCCAAATAACCTACTTCCAGATGAATTGAAAGATGAAAATCCATTAGGTATTTCTCGTCATGAAGATGGTGTTTATAAATTTTAAAAATATACAATTATGAAGTTTTTTAAAAGAATGATGACCCTCCTTTTTGTAGTAGCTGTTATTGGTTGTGTTTCAGATAAAGAAAATTCTTCACAACTATTATCTTCAATAGTCAATGAATATCAAGATCATGAAGGCTATGACGAAAAAGAATTTCCTTTAGGCCTTTTTACTAAAAAATTCTACCAATCTGAAGCAGATTTTGCAAAAACTATATTGACGAAGCTTTCTGAAGTTTCAGAGATGGCACTCTCGGAAACAGAAGTAATTTCATTAAAATTATTAAAGTTTAAGCTCAAAGATCAGATAGATTATTTTACCTACGAAAGGTTCTTAAACCCACTCCTTTCTGATGCAGGGTTTCACAGTAATCTAAATTACAGCGTAAGACCGTTATTTAGTTATAAAGCTGCCAAAAATTATTTAAACAAACTAAATGCCATTCCTGTTTTTGTAGATCAACACTTTGTGAATTTAAGGGAAGGGTTAGAAAAAGGAGTGTCACAACCCAAGGTAATTTTTAACGGATATGAATCTACTTATGAAGATCATATTATAGCTGATTTTTCAGACAGCTACTTTTACAGTCCGTTTAAAAATTTACCAGAAAGCATTACTCAATATCAGAAAGATTCTATTTTAAGTGCCGCCAAGATTGCGATAGAAAATAGCGTTATTCCTCAATTTAAAAGAATTAAAACTTTTTTTGAAGATGAATACCTACCAAAAACAAGAACTTCTATTGGAGTTTCGGAAACTCCAGGTGGTGAAGAATACTATCAAAATAGAATTAATTTTTATACAACAAGTACTCTTTATTCTGCTGAAGACATTCATCAGATAGGATTAAAAGAAGTAGCACGGATTAAGTCAGAGATGAGAAAAATTATTGAAGAAGTAAAATTTAAAGGAAATTTTTCAGCTTTTTTAAAGTTCTTAAGAACAGACGAGCAGTTCTATGCAAAAACACCAAAAGAACTACTAATGTTTGCAAGAGATATTGCAAAAAGAGCTGATGAGCAATTACCACGGTTTTTTAAAACACTACCAAGAAAACCCTACGGTGTAGCACCTGTACCGGACGCTATTGCACCTAAATATACTGGTGGACGCTATGTGGGAACCTCAAAAAACAGTACCAACCCTGGTTATTACTGGGTAAATACCTACGATCTTCCTAGCAGAACACTCTACACCATTCCTTCGTTAACAGTTCATGAGGCTGTGCCTGGACATCATTTACAGGGTGCCTTAAATAATGAACTAGGAGATAGCATTCCTCAATTCAGACGTAATTTATATTTATCTGCTTATGGTGAAGGTTGGGGCTTATACTCTGAATTTTTAGCCGAAGAAATGGGAATGTATACCACTCCTTATGAACATTTTGGAAAATTCACTTATGAAATGTGGAGGGCTTGTAGACTAGTAGTAGATACTGGAATTCATGCAAAAGGTTGGACTAGAGATGAGGTAGTTGATTTTATGAGTGCCAATACTGCACTATCAATACATGAAATTAATACAGAAACAGATCGATATATTTCATGGCCAGGACAAGCATTGTCCTATAAAATTGGAGAAATAAAGATTAGAGAACTTCGAAAAAAAGCGGAAACTCAATTGCAAACTAAATTTGATATTAGAGCGTTTCACGAAATAGTTTTAGAACAAGGAACCGTAACATTGGCAATTCTAGAAACTAGAATTAATAATTATATAGAAAAAGTACTTGATGAGTAATACAACTTTTGTTTGTATAGATGGTCATACCTGTGGCAATCCAGTAAGAGTCGTTAAAAGTGGTCATCCGCCTTTAGTAGGGAATACCATGAGTGAAAAAAGACAGCATTTTATCAAAGAGTTCGACTGGATTAGAACCGGATTAATGTTTGAGCCACGTGGTCATGATATGATGAGTGGTTCTTTTTTGTACCCGCCTCACGATCTAGAAAATGATTTTTCAATTCTGTTTATAGAAACTTCTGGAGCATTACCAATGTGTGGCCATGGAACTATTGGAACCATTACCATTGCTATAGAAGAGGGTTTGATTAGTCCAAAAACTCCGGGAAAAATTAAAATGGAAGCACCCGCAGGTCTTGTAGAAATTGAGTATCAACAAACAGGAGCTAAAGTAGATTGGGTAAAAATCACCAATGTGAAAAGTTATTTGGCGGCTGAAGGCTTAACAGTTCACTGTCCAGATTTAGGAGAAATAACTTTTGATGTTGCCTATGGAGGTAATTTTTATGCAATTATAGATCCTCAAAAAAACTTCTTAGGGATTCAAGATTTTACAGCTGGTAAGATTATACAATATTCACAAATAGTTAGAGAACGAATTAATAATAGATATCCAAATCAGTTTATACATCCAGAAGATTCAAGTATTAAAAACGTCACCCATTTACTATGGACTGGGGAACCAATTCATGAGAGTTCCGATGGAAGAAATGCTGTTTTTTATGGAGAAAAAGCCATTGATAGATCACCCTGTGGAACAGGAACATCTGCTCGTTTGGCTCAGTTACACGCCAAAGGAAAATTAAAAAAAGGAGAAGAATTTATTCATGAAAGTTTTATAGGAAGCACTTTTGTAGGTTGTATAGAGGAAGAAACTACTTTGGGAAATTTTTCAGCAATTATACCAAGTATTAAGGGGTGGGCTAAGATTTATGGATACAATACCATTAGTATTGATGATGAAGACGACCCTTATGCACACGGGTTTTCAGTGATTTAAAAACTAGTATAAAATGTCAAAAAAAGTAGTCATCATAGGAGGAGGAATTATGGGTGTTTGTACCGCCTATTATCTTCATAAAGAAGGTCATGAAGTAACCATTATAGATAAATCTAATTTTTCTAGTGGAGCTTCTTATGTGAATGCAGGATATATTACCCCGAGTCATATTATTTCATTGGCAGCTCCAGGAATTATAACCAAAGGGCTTAAATGGATGTTTAATCCTTCAAGTCCGTTTTATATAAAACCAAGGCTAGACTCAGATTTTTTAAAATGGGCATGGGCCTTTAAACGCTCTTCAACTAAAAAGAAGGTTGCACAGTCTATTCCTGTTATTAAAGATATTAATGTTTTTAGCAGAGAATTGTATTCGGCGATGAAAGTATCAGGAGATTTTGATTTTCATTATGAACACAAAGGGTTGTTAATGGCTTATAAAGAAGAAAAAACTGGTGAAGAAGAATGGAACGTCGGACAAAAAGCAATAAAAAATGGTTTAAAAGTTGAAAATTTATCTGCTAAAGAAGTAGAGAAATTAGATCCCAAAGCCAACTTAAATATTAAAGGTGCTGTCTATTATCATTCTGATGCTCATATGACACCTGGTGTTTTTATGAAAAACATGCTGTCTTATTTACAAGCAGCAGGTGTAGAAATTTTAGGAGAAGAAGAGGTAAAAGATATTGTTATTTCTGACAAAAAAATCACAAAACTGATTACCGATAAACGAGAAATTTTAGCAGATGAATTTGTAATGGCTGCAGGAAGTTGGTCTCCAATTATTAGTAAAAAACTTGGTATTAAAATGTTGTTACAGCCAGGTAAAGGGTACCGTATTAATGTAGCTCAAGAAACCAATATTACCATACCAGCCGTATTGTTAGAGGCTAAAGTTGCTGTAACACCTATGGATGGATTTACCAGATTTTCAGGAACCATGGAGATTAATAAAATTAACGATAAAATTAATCCTGTAAGAGTCAATGCCATTGCTAATTCTGCCTCTAAATATTATCGTGGATTACAAATTAGCACCCAAGACAAAGAGGCTGCTGAGTGTGGTTTAAGACCGGTAACTCCAGATGGTCTCCCTTATATAGGCAAAACATCTCAGTACAATAATTTAACCTTTGCAACCGGTCATGCCATGATGGGTTGGAGTTTAGGACCAGCCACTGGCAAATTAGTCACAGAAATTATTTCAGACCAAAAACCCTCGTTAGATATAGCTCCGTTTCATGTGCAACGAACATTTTAATTACTCATGACAACTACAGGTTGGAGTTGTAAAGCTGTTGGTATCAAAATTAAAAGGCACGCCTTGATTGTATTTTCCGTTTTCCCAGTAAAATTTGGTTCTAGTTGTATCGTAATTTCCAATTTCATTCATAGTGCTTACATCATACAATCGCCCATTAATCA
>CAZAIL010000138.1:0-5250 GCA_964485155.1 uncultured Flavobacterium sp. | reverse complement strand
GTTATAGTTATCAGTCTACTAGTGCAGCTTATCCCTCTGTTATTCTTCTTTTAACTAAGACAAATATGCCTTCATAATTGATTAGCTACATACCTTTATAAGCTCAAATAAAGACTTCTAAGCGACCCTCTAAGTGTCCCTATTAAAATAAAAAAGAGCTACATTTTAATATAACTCTTTCATTATCAAGTGACCCCGGTAGGATTCAAACCTACAACCGCTGGAGCCGAAATCCAGTGCGCTATTCAGTTGCGCCACGAGGCCTTTTATGATTTTTTAGAATAATGATGTAATATTATGCTGTTAAATACTTCTTCACCAACATAGAAATTGTTTTACCGTCTGCCTGCCCAGCTAGTTGTTTAGAAACCATACCCATTACCTTCCCCATATCTTTCATTCCAGCTGCTCCAATCTTGGCAATAGTATCAACAACAACATTTGCAATTGCTTCTTCAGACATTGCCTCAGGTAAAAACTTTTCAAGTACTGCAATCTCTTCTAATTCAGGATCTGCTAAATCTTTCCTTCCTTGCTCAATAAAAATAGCAGCGCTATCCTTGCGTTGCTTCACTTGCTTTTGAATGATTTTCATCTCTTGTTCTTCTGTTAAATCATCTCCAGCACCAGTTTCTGTTTTTGCTAACAAAAAAGCAGATTTTACAGCTCGTAAAGCCTGTAAAGCAATGGTGTCTTTAGACTTCATTGCTGCCTTCATTTCTTCCATTATTTGTTTTTGCAAGCTCATATTTTATTGTTTTAACTCGTCAAAGATACAATTCTATTGCTATTTTTTTGATTTTCTTAGATATAAAATATGCTTGTTATAATCTATAATTGCTTTCCCTTTTTCTAAAATATCTGCGCCAATAATACCGTGAACTTCTGCAGCTTTGTGTTGTGTTAATGCAGTATTAACATGTGTGAGATCAAACAATACCAAATGAAAATTTTTTGTTTTCCAGTTGCCTATTTTTAAAGTATTATGCTCAGATTGTTGTGTTTCCATATCAATGGCTCCAGCTCCTGCTGCTTTGGTATCACTCTCTTTAGCATCTAAGTTAAAAAACTCAATCATATCTATTCCAACACAAGAATTTGATGCCCCAGTGTCTAAAATAAAAGTTCCTTGCATTCCATTAATTACTGCATCTAGCTCTAAATGATTTGTGACCAATTTTCGTAAAGGAATTCTTACATAGTTCTTTTTTTGTAATAGTTTTTTTAGACCACTCATTTAACTGTATTTTTGATCTTCAAAAATACGGCATTCATAAAGAAATAGGAACATCTTTTTATATGACCTTATTTGTGCTAGCTTTGGTTAGATTTTAGTGATAATTTTTATGATTACAGACACACATACACATTTATATTCTGAACAATTTGATCAAGACAGAGCTCTTATGATGCAGAGAGCAAAAGATGCTGGAGTTCATCGGTTTTTTATTCCTGCTATAAATAGCAGTTATACAGAAAGAATGCTTTCATTAGAAACGCAATATCCCAACGATGTGTTTTTAATGATGGGATTACATCCTACCTCTGTAAAAGAAAATTTTAAAGAAGAGCTGCTTCATGTAAAGAAATGGGTAAATCAAAGATCTTTTTATGCAATAGGTGAAATTGGCATTGATCTGTATTGGGACACTACCTATTTAGCGGAGCAACAAGAGGCTTTTCAGACACAAATACAATGGGCCAAAGAGAAAAAACTACCAATCGTTATTCATTGTAGAGATGCTTTTGATGAAATTTTTGACATATTAGAGTTGGAAAAAGGACCTGATTTATATGGTATTTTTCATTGTTTCACAGGGTCTTTAGAACAAGCTAAAAAAGCCATTTCATACAATATGAAACTAGGAATTGGAGGGGTAGCTACCTTTAAAAATGGAAGAATAGACTCCTTCCTTCATCAAATACCATTAAAACATATTGTATTAGAAACGGATGCTCCATACCTATCTCCTGTACCCTTTAGAGGGAAGAGAAATGAAAGTAGTTACATTAGCTATATAGTTGAAAAATTGGCCACTATTTATGATGTTTCTGTTAAAGAAATTGCAACTATTACTACTGAAAATTCAAAGGAAGTATTTGGAATCTAATACTACATATTATAAAAAAATTTACAGAGATTGCAGAAATTATTGAAGAAAAAATGATTGTTACATCATGAGAGCCCTGTAAAACAACAATCATTATTTTAGACTAATTATACGATTGCTACGTTTATAATAATATGACAAAAAAAGTCTGGTTTTTAATCCTATTCTTTATTGGCTTTTTTGCCAATAGCCAAAATACGTCATCAGATTTTAGATCTAAAAAATTTATAGTTTCTAAAGACACAATCAGATTTGATTCGGTTCCCATAAATCCACAAAATTTTAAAGTGCTTTCAAATCAAAAAATACTGTACCCCACAGAATATCAAATTTTATACGATGAGGCATTATTGGTTATTAGTTCATTAAAATACCCAAAAATTACCATAGAGTACTTTCGGTTTCCTACATTCATTACCAAAACCTATAGCCCATTTGATAAAAATTTTATTGTTCCTAATAATAGTAATACAGGACAATTGTACAGTCTAACAACCAATAAAAAAGCTAGTGAATTAAAATTATTTGACGGCTTAAAAACAAGTGGATACATTAACAGAGGAATAACCTCAGGAAACAATCAAAGTACAGTAGCAAACTCTTCTATGGACATAAATATAGAAGGAAAAATTTCAGATAAAGTGACCATTCGTGCAAATATATTTGACACAAACATTCCACTACAAGAAAATGGGTATTCACAAAGCATTACAGATTTTGATCGAATATTTATTGAGCTTTCAAGTAAAAACTGGCGAGTAAAAGCTGGAGATGTAAGTTTAAAAAATGAGAATAGTTATTTTTTAGCTTTTGAAAAACAGGTGTCTGGTCTTGAGGTAGCTGCAAGCATAAACGACAATACAAATATTGCTGCTTCTGGAGCTATAGTTAGAGGACAGTTTAGTGCTTATAAATTTGTTGGAGTTGAGGGAAATCAGGGTCCTTACAAGATTTTTGGACCAAACAACGAGCCCAATTTTGTAATCATTGCAGGAAGTGAAAAAGTATTTGTAAACGGCTCTAAAATTACCAAAGGAATAAATGATGATTATCTAATAGATTACAATATTGGTGAAATACGATTTAATACCACATTTCCAATCACCAACGATATGCGTATTCGTGTAGAGTTTCAATTTTCTAATAGAAATTTCACCCGTTTTGTAAGCTATGAAAAAGCTGAATATAAGACTGATAAAATTGAACTTTCTGGATATTTTTACAATGAAAATGATGTTAAAAATCAACCAATACAAGTAAATTTAACAGCTGCACAGAAACAAATTTTAGCAAATGCTGGGAACAATACCGATCTAATGGTTGGGGAAAGTGCCTATCCTGATGAATATGATGTCAATAGAATTCTTTACAAAAAAGTACAAGATGGAAACAACGACTATTTTGAATATTCTACCAATGAAAATGATGATTTATTTACTGTAACCTTTAGCAATGTTGGTAATAATGAAGGAGATTACACGTTAAGTGAAACCTTTGCAAATGGAAATGTATTTGTATATGTGGGAACCAATTTGGGAAACTACAAACCCATCACTCAATTAATTGCACCGACTAAATTACAAGTTGCAGTGCTAAATTCTTCCTACATACCCTCAAAAAAAACTAGAATTTCAGCAGAGGTGGCTTTTAGCAATAGTGATCAGAATTTATTTTCAATCATAGACAACAATAAAAATAAAGGAATTGCGACTAAGCTAGCTTGGAAACAAACATTATTAGATAAGAAATGGAAACTTTTAAGTACTGTAAATTATCTTTTTATTCATAGAAATTTTAATACTATTCAACGTTTTCAATCTGTAGAATTTAATAGAGATTGGAACCTAAACAACCCCATTGGAAATCAACAACAAATTGGTATTGATATTAACTTACAAAAAAGTGAGGATAATTTTTTAAACTACTCTTTTCAACAACTTCAATTTTCGGATAATTTTAAGGGAGGAAAGCATTTAATTACATCTAATATGCAATTCGGAAACACCTCGTTTTATTCTAATAGCAGTTTTTTATCCAATAATTCTGATATACAAGACAATACTTTTTTACGAGTTAAAGCAGGGATAGAACATCATTTTTTGAAGTCTTGGTTTGGCGGTTTTTTAAATATTGAATCTAACAACGGGAAAATAAAACCAAGCCAAGATGCTATTCTCACAAACCATCAGTTTAAAGAATATGAGGGCTATATTGGTATAGGAGACAGTACAAATGTTTATGCTAAAGTTGGATTTAATTATAGAGATAATGACAGTATTCGAAGCAATGCTTTTACTGAAATTAACAATAGAAAAACCTACTATTTAGATGCTAAAATTATTCAAACAGAACGCACAAACCTTTCTTTATTTGCAAATTATAGGGAAACAGAGAATACATTTTTAGAAAATCAAAAAGCATTAAATTCAAGAATCATTTACAACCAACGTTTTTTAAAAAACTTTATCACTCTTGGAACTAGATATGAAACCTCTTCAGGAAATGTAGCTCAGCAAGACTTTGTATATGTGGAGGTAGAAGCCGGACAAGGTTTTTACACATGGATTGATTATAATGACAATGGAATTCAAGAATTTGATGAATTTGAAATTGCAGAATTTCAAGATCAAGCAAATTTCTTACGTGTTCCATTACCTAACCTGCAATTTATAGCAACTCAAAGTGCTAAAATAAACCAGTCTATTACGTTAAATGCAAACCAGTGGAGTAACAAAACTGGTCTTAAAAAAGTGCTTTCACATTTCTATAATCAATTCTTTTTAAGCAGTCGTAATGAACTAGAACGCGCTCGTAATTCATTTAATTTGAACCCGTTTAACACGAGTAAAAATCAACAAATAAGTGTCAATTTTACCATTAAAAATAGTTTGTACTTCAACCGAGGATTACAAAATTTTAGCGCAACATATACCTATGCAAAAGCAGAAAACAAACAGCAATATAGTATTGGTAGCCAAGATACAGACACCAATTACCAGCAAATAGATTTTCAGCATAAAGTTGGCAAATTTTGGCTAATTGATTTACAAGGAAAACTTTCAGAAAACAAGTTAGAGACAGAAAATTTCAACAATCGTAATTATGAAATAGATGTTATTGCATTTCAACCAAAAATAAG
>CAZAIL010000137.1:0-5312 GCA_964485155.1 uncultured Flavobacterium sp. | reverse complement strand
GTTAAATGCCAGTGAAAAGTATTCATTTTTAGTCTAGCAATTAAATCAATATACTTTTTAATGAATTCAACAGAATAAAAATGGCGTCCAACATCTAGGTGCATTCCGCGATATTTAAATTGTGGTTCGTCTTTAATTTCTAAACACTGAATTTCAATTGAATTTGACTTGGTTTGTATGGGTAGCAATTGAAGGAGACTCTGGACAGCATAGAAAGCTCCTTTTGAATTTTTAGCACGAATTGTAATATCATTTTTTTCCACCTTTAATTCATACCCCTCCTCATTAGTAATAGCATCATTGATTGTAAAAACAATTTTTTTTGACTCATTTTGTGTAGCAAAAGATACTTGATGGTTTTCCTCTATATATAATTTAAAATAGTTTGAAACTTCGTTTAGTTTAGTATCTGAAATAAAACGAATATCTTTATCTAAAACAAAAAACCCTTTGTTTATTTCTTGGAATAGTGGTTTTGGAATAATTCCAATTTCTTTTAGTTGAATAGTCTCCGTAGTACAGCTAAAAAAAAGAGTAATAATTAAAAATAGTAAATAATTTGAATGTTTCATTTTTAGTATCTTCGGAACATAAAAATAAGAATATCAACTCAATGAAGTTCAAATACTTTCTATTATTTCTTTTTAACATGCTTTTTCTATCATGTAAAAACAATGAAACACAGCATATAGCAGTTAATAATGATGCTTTAATTTCTTTTGTTGATCCTTTTATTGGTACAGGAGGTCATGGGCATACCTATCCTGGAGCTACGATGCCGTTTGGAATGATGCAATTAAGCCCAGATACACGTTTAGATGGTTGGGATGGTTGCTCTGGGTATCATTATTCTGATGAATATATCTACGGATTTTCGCATACTCATTTAAGTGGAACTGGAGTTTCTGATTATGGAGATATTCTATTGATGCCAACCAATAAAGCAAATTTTAATAACGGTTCAGATGGGGAAGAAGGCTATCGAGCTCATTTTTTACATGAAAATGAGGTGGCAGAACCAGGCTACTATAAAGTGCATTTAGACACTACTAATATTGATGTAGAATTAACGGTTTCTGAACGAAGCGGAATGCATAAGTATCAATATCCATCTCCTAAAAATCAAGTGTTAATATTAGATCTAGAACATAGAGATGAGTTAAATGGCTTTAAAATATCCATCATTAATGAGAAAGAAGTGAGTGGTTTTAGATACTCCAAAGCTTGGGCAACAGATCAGCGCTTATTTTATTATATTCAGTTTTCACATCCCATAAAAGATGCATTAAGAGATTATGAAGTGGCTCCGACAAAAGAAAGTTTTGAATTTATAAATCCTAACAATGACCCGGTTTTTATTAAAATAGGAATTTCTTCAGTAGATGAAAAAGGAGCCAAACAAAACTTAGAACAAGAAATAGGAAACAAATCTTTTGAGGATATAAAGAAAGAAGGCCAACAAAATTGGGAACAACAATTAGAAAAAATTATTATTGAGGCAGATGATCTCAATAACAAAACAAATTTTTACTCAGCCTTATATCATACAATGCTTGCTCCAAACCTATACCAAGATGTAGATGGTAGATACCGAGGAATGGATTTAAACATTCACCAAACAAAAGATTTCGAATATTATACAGTGTTTTCATTATGGGATACCTATAGAGCTGCCCATCCTTTATATACCATTATAGAACAAGAGAGAACCAATGATTTTATCAATACTTTTCTGGCAAAGTACGATGAAGGAGGTATTATGCCAATTTGGGATCTAGCGGCAAATTACACCGGTTGTATGATAGGCTATCATGCGGTGCCAGTCATTGCAGATGCCTATTTAAAAGGAATTAGAAATTATGATGCAGACAAAGCCTTAGAAGCTATGAAACATTCTGCAACCCAAGACAAACTTGGCTTAGATTCTTACAAAAATTTAGGATTTATCCCTGTAGATAAAGAATCAGAATCAGTCTCTAAAACACTAGAATATGCTTATGATGATTGGACCATAGCTGAGATGGCAAAATCAATGGGTAAAAAAGATGACTACAAAACGTTTCTAGAGCGAGCTCAAAACTATAAGAATGTTTTTGATCCAAGCTCCAAATTTATGCGAGGTCGTTTCAGAAACAAATGGTTTGCCCCCTTTGATCCTTATGAGGTAAATTTTAATTATACAGAGGCAAACTCTTGGCAATATAGTTTTTATATTCCTCAAGATATTACTGGATTTATAAATTTGCTAGGAGGGAAAAATATATTAGAAGAACAGTTAGACAAACTCTTTGTGGCAGAGAATAAAACTTCGGGGCGAGATCAAGTAGATATTACAGGCTTAATTGGGCAATATGCGCATGGTAACGAACCAAGCCATCACATGGCTTATTTGTATAATTTTGTAAATAAACCACACAAAACTCAAGAAAAAGTTCATCAGATTTTAACCGAATTGTATACAAACTCTCCAGATGGGGTTTCAGGAAATGAAGATTGTGGACAAATGAGTGCTTGGTATGTTTTTAGTTCTTTAGGATTTTATCCGGTTACGCCAGGATCAAATCAATACATTATTGGAAGCCCTTTATTCAACAAAGGAACCATTAATTTAGAAAATGGAAAAACCTTTACTATTGAAGCAAAAAATAATTCAAAAGAAAATAAATACATTCAATCAGTTCAATTAAATGGAAGTAACTATGAGTACTCTTTTATAAACCATACAGATATTATGAATGGAGGAAATTTAGTTTTTAAAATGACTAATAAACCAACAAGTTGGGGAACAAATGATGCTTTTATTCCGTCTACAGAAATTAAAGATCACATCATAATTTCTGCACCATTTATAGCAAAAGGAGATATCGCTTTTAAGGGAAGTACCGAGGTAGTTCTTGAATCTGCTCAAAAAAATGTAGAAATATTTTATAGAGTAGGGTTAACAGGAGTTTTTAAAAAATACTCAGAATCTTTTATCATAGATAATTTTATAAGCCTGTCTATTTATTCACAAAAAGGAGACCAAAAAAGTGCTATAATTACTACTGATTTTTACAAAATAGATCCTAACATAAAAATTAAGCTACAAACATCTTATGCCAATCAGTATAATGCAGGAGGAGACAATGCGTTAATAGATGGTATTTTAGGTGCCAAAGATTTTAGGACTGGAACATGGCAAGGCTATTGGAATGAAGATGTAATTGCTTCTGTAGATTTAGGAAAAATATCAGTTGAGAATGGAAGCGTTGAAGTCAATTTTTTAGAAGACCAAAAAAGTTGGATTTTTTTACCCTCAGAATTAGAATGTCTAGTTTCTTCAGATGGTGTAAATTATAATTCAATAGGAAACTATTCAATAAATAATACTCAACAAACCGATACTGTAAAAATTAAAGATTACACATACAACTATTCATCATCATTAAAGGTGAGATATGTGAAACTCATTGCAAAAAAATTAGGGGAACTTCCAACATGGCATTTAGGATATCCGCATGATGGAAGATCTTGGTTATTTATAGATGAAATTCAAATAAAATAATTACTCATGAAGCGAAGAAAATTTTTACAAAATGCATCACTATCTTCATTAGGTATGGTAGCTACAGCCTCAGTGATTGGCTGCAAAAAAAGTACTGAAAATACAGCTATTATTGTAGGTGCAAAAACAGCTATAAAACCAATTGTTATTGCTACTTGGCGGGTTCCCAATGCAACTGCTAAAGCATGGGAGGTACTTCAAAATGGAGGTACTGCTCTAGATGCTGTAGAACAGGGTTGTATGATAGAAGAAGCAGACGTAAAAAACGCTTCTGTAGGAAAAGGAGGATTGCCTGATAGAGATGGCAATGTAACCTTAGATGCCTGTATTATGGATAAAGACGGTAATTATGGTGCTGTTATGTGTGTTCAAAATATTACACACGTTATTTCTTTAGCTAGAAAAGTAATGGAAAAAACACCACATGTTATATTGGCTGGCAAAGGTGCTGAGAAATTTGGCTATGAACAGGGGTTTAAAAAAGAAAATCTATTAACCGAATCCTCAAAAAAAGCTTGGAAGAAATGGAAAGAGACTTCGCAGTATAAACCAATTATTAATATTGAAAATCACGATACTATTGGAATGTTGGCAATAGATAGCAATGGTGATATTTCTGGCGCTTGCACCACAAGCGGATTATCCTATAAAATGGCAGGTAGAGTAGGCGATTCTCCAATTATTGGATCTGGCTTGTTTATAGATAATGAAATAGGTGGAGCCACAGCTACAGGAATGGGAGAAGAGGTATTAAAGACTGTGGGAAGTTTTTTAATAGTTGAGCTAATGCGTCAAGGAAAAACACCACAACAAGCCTGTGAAGAAGCAGTGAGAAGAGTGGTGAAGAAGTCAGGAGATCGTTTTAAAGATTTTCAAGTAGGTTTTATTGCCATCAACAAACAAGGTGTAACAGGAGCTTATTGTATACACGAATGGTTTAATTACAACGTGTATAAAAAAGGAGAGAACAAAAATTATAAATCAATATATTTTAACAAAGCCTAATTATGTCTACAAACAAATCATACAGAAGTGCACTTATCTTTTTAACCACCTTATTTTTTCTATGGGGGTTTATCACCGTATTGGTAGATAGCCTAGTACCAAGATTAAAAGATGTTTTTGAAATGTCATATGCTAAAACAGTTTTAGTCCAGTTTGCCTTTTTTACAGCTTTCTTTGTTGTTTCTGTTCCTGCAGGAGCTATCTTATCTAAGATTGGGTATAGAAAAGGAATTGTCTTAGGTCTCGTTGTAATGGCTATTGGATGTTTGTT
Source organism: uncultured Flavobacterium sp. (assembly GCA_964485155.1). Taxonomy (GTDB): domain Bacteria; phylum Bacteroidota; class Bacteroidia; order Flavobacteriales; family Flavobacteriaceae; genus Polaribacter. Next base: position 492 of record CAZAIL010000137.1, on the reverse strand, counting down.
TTTTTATCCGGCAGCAGAATACAGAAACTTTACTATTTTCTTAGTTGGTTATTTTACACTCGCTGGTGGTATTACTGTTTTGCAAGTAGCTGCTAACCCTTATGTAGCCTTGTTAGGGTCTGAAGAGGGTGCCTCTAGTAGATTAAACTTATCACAGGCCTTTAATTCTTTAGGAACAACTTTAGCACCTGTTGTAGGAGCCTTATTTTTATTGAGTGACTCTGTAAAGAGCTCTGAAGAAATAAATGTATTAACCGCCATTGAGAAAGCAAATTATTATGCAGCAGAGGCAGCTACGGTTCAAACCCCATTTTTACTCATTGCAACTTTTATAGGACTTTTGGCAGTTATTTTTGCCTTTATAAAATTACCCAAAGTAATGGAAGAAAGCCCGAAAGGAGGATATCTATCATTATTAAAAAATAAACTAATGCTCATGGGAGCTCTTGGTATTTTTGTGTATGTAGGAGCAGAGGTTGCTATAGGTAGTTT
>CAZAIL010000136.1:0-5414 GCA_964485155.1 uncultured Flavobacterium sp. | reverse complement strand
TTAGATAGAGATCATTTTGGTTTAGAAAAAGTAAAAGATCGTATCATAGAGCATTTAGCAGTCTTAAAATTAAGAGGAGATATGAAATCTCCAATTATCTGTTTGTATGGCCCTCCAGGTGTTGGAAAAACATCCTTAGGGAAATCGGTGGCAGAATCGTTAGGACGTAAATACGTTAGAATGTCTTTAGGTGGTTTACGAGACGAAGCTGAAATTAGAGGACATCGAAAAACATATATTGGTGCCATGCCAGGTCGATTAATTCAGAACTTAAAGAAAGCAGGAACGTCTAATCCGGTTTTTGTTTTAGATGAGATTGATAAATTAGGTCAAAGTCACCAAGGAGACCCTTCTTCTGCGATGTTAGAAGTGTTAGACCCGGAACAAAATACTGCATTTTATGATAATTATTTAGAAGTAGGGTATGATCTTTCGAAAGTATTATTTATTGCTACAGCTAATAACCTAGGGGAAATTCCCTGGGCATTGCGAGACAGAATGGAGATTATTAATGTTAGTGGTTATACCATAGAAGAAAAAACAGAAATTGCTAAAAGACATTTATTGCCAAAACAAGTAAAAGAACACGGTTTAACATCAAAAGAAATTTCAATAGATAAAGCTCAGATTGAAAAAATTGTAGAGGGTTATACAAGAGAATCAGGAGTTCGAGGTTTAGAAAAGCAAATTGCAAAAGTGGTTCGTTTTGCTGCTAAATCTATTGTTTTAGAAGAGGAATATAACATAAAAATAAGCAATAAAGATATCGAAACTATTCTAGGAGCTCCAAGATTAGAAAGAGATAAATATGAAAATAATGATGTTGCAGGAGTAGTTACTGGATTGGCATGGACAAGTGTTGGTGGTGATATTTTATTTATAGAATCTATCTTGTCCAAAGGAAAGGGAACTTTAACTATTACTGGAAATCTAGGAAAGGTAATGAAAGAATCTGCTACAATTGCAATGGAATATATCAAAGCAAATGCAGATGATTTTGGTGTTAACCCTGAAATAATTGAGAAGTATAATGTTCATATTCATGTTCCGGAAGGAGCAACACCAAAAGATGGACCAAGTGCAGGAGTTACTATGTTAACCTCCTTGGTTTCTGTGTTTACACAACGTAAAGTGAAAAATAAATTGGCCATGACTGGCGAAATTACCTTACGTGGAAAAGTGTTACCAGTAGGTGGAATTAAAGAAAAAATTCTAGCTGCTAAAAGAGCTAATATTAAAGAAATTATGTTGTGTAAAGACAATGAAAAAGATATTGCTGAAATTAAAAAAAGCTATTTAAAGGGATTAAAATTTCATTATGTAACAGAAATGCATGAGGTGATAGATGTTGCATTGACAAAACAGAAAGTAAAGAACGCAAAAAAATTAGTTTAAAAAAAAGCCACTCATTGAGTGGCTTTTTTAATACGTGTATTTAAATATTTTCATTGTTTTAATAACTGTTTGTAAAGCTCTAATGTGTTCTCTACAGTATCATGAATATGATATTTTTTTTCAATTCTTTTTTGAGCATTAATTCCCATTTGCTTTCTTAGCTCAGCGTTATTCACTAAGCTCGAAATTGCTTTCCCAACAGCCTTTGGATTTTTAAGAGGTGTAATGATTCCAGAATTTTCATCAATCAATTCAGTACAACCCCCTGCATCTGTCATTATAATTGGTTTTCCGACAGACATGGCTTCACTAATAGCTCTACCAAACCCCTCACTTAATGATGTTTGAACGTAAAGATTACTTCCCTTAATTAATGAAACAGCATCAGGTCTTAATCCAAGTAAATGGATCTTGTTTTTTATAGGGCTTTCGTTCTTGTACTTTTCTAAACCCTTGTTAATAGTGTTTTTTCCAAAAATAATATAATGAACTTCTTTTCCTGTAGCTAGATATTGAGATGATTTTATGAAGTCAACAATTCTTTTATTTTTTGTGTTTGTACCGGCAAACGCTACCACAATACTATCTTTTGAAATACCAATAGAAGTGTAATCAAAAGGTATTATGTCTTTAAACCAATCTGGGTTGTAGCCTTTATAAATTCTTACAACTTTATGTTTATTTTTTTTAAAAAGTTGTTTTTTTACATGTTGAAAAACATAGGTACTGTTGCAAATAATTTTTTCAACTCTTGGATTTAAATAGGTTAAATAAGAACTTAAATCATGCCAATATAAGCTTGCAGATCCAAAATAGGTAATTAATTTAACTTGTTCCTTCTTAACAGCAACAATACAATTTCTTAAAGATTTCCCATCTAAGACATGTAAAATATCAATTTTACAATCTCTAATTGTATTTTTAATCTCTTTAATATATCGATTATCAATCCTTGTTTTTGGGTATACAAGAGAATTGTCAATTCCTTTTTTGTCAAAAAATTGTTTGATTTGATCACTATAAAAACCAAGTACTTTGATATTAATGCCGTTGCTTTTTAATAAACAAATCATTTCAATTTGAGCTTGATAAACACTAAACGGACCCTTACAATTAATTGTTACTAATACATTCATCTAATGGTCTTTTCTAATTTAATAAGTTGAAAATTTTCTTAGCTAATGGCTATTTGAAAATTTTCTTAGATAATTCCCAATATACATCCATTTCAGATAGTGACATCTCTGTTAATTCTTTTCCTTCTTTTTTTGCAGCTTTCTCCAAATATTGAAAACGATTGATAAACTTCTTATTTGTTTTTTCTAAAGCATTCTCGGGGTTCACATTGATGAATCGGGCATAATTTATCATTGAGAATAATACATCACCAAATTCAGATTCAATAGTTTCTTTTTTTCCTTTTTTAATTTCTTCATTAAGTTCAGACAACTCTTCTTGAACTTTATCCCAGACCTGATGAGGCTCTTCCCAGTCAAAACCAACACCAGATACTTTGTCTTGAATTCTGTTAGCTTTTACAAGAGCAGGAAGACTTTTAGGTACGCCCTCTAAAACAGAGTTTTTACCTTCTTTAAGTTTTAGTTTCTCCCAGTTTTGCTTTACCTCCTCTTCATTGTTAACTTCAACGTCGCCATAAATGTGGGGATGACGAGCTATTAGTTTTTCAGAAATAGCATTTGCAACATCTCCAATGTCAAAGGCTTTTTTTTCAGAACCAATTTTGGCATAAAAAACAAGATGTAAAAGGACATCACCAAGCTCATTTTTTACCTCATGAAGATCATTCTCTAAAATAGCATCAGCAAGTTCATATGTCTCCTCAATTGTTAGATGTCTGAGAGACTCTAGTGTTTGTTTTTTATCCCAAGGACACTTCTCTCGAAGTTCATCCATAATATCTAACAAACGATTGAAAGCTTCTAATTGCTGTTTTCTAGAATTCATTTACACTTTTTCTTCTGTATTTTGTTTTGTAGCTTCAATGGTAGAAAAATCTAATCCAGAACTTACTAGTAAGTTATACCATTGTATCACTTTTTTAATGTTTGATGTGTATACACGTTCTTCATCATAGCCAGGTAATACTTCAGAAAAGTATGCCGTTAATTTTTGACCACTTTCTTTATGACTTATTGCTTCTTTACCTTCAGTTTTTTCATACATAGATTTAAAAACAGTTAACAGAGGAACTTCTTCTTCATAAGTGTAAATAGCTATGTTTTCTAACAAACTAACATTGTTTGTAGATGGTATTGGAAATCTTTTTTTGTCTATTAAAGATTCTACAATAAATCCAGATTTTGTTTGAGATATTGCATGAAATAATCCAGGTTTTCCTGCAACTGAAATAATTTTATTAAACTCCATGTATTTAAATTTTTATATTTGGGAAGCGCATTCTATAACTAGAACTGATTTTTCCTAATGATATTTTTTCTAATTTATTTTTTAAGATTCTCTTCTTTAAAGATGAAAGTTTATCAGTAAATAAAATTCCTTCTAAATGATCATATTCATGCTGAAAAACACGAGCAGCCAACCCATTTAGTGTCTTAGAATGTTTTTCGAAATTTTCATCTACATATTCAAAACTTACAGTTTCTTGTCTAAAAACATCTTCTCTGATATCTGGAATACTAAGGCAACCCTCAGCAAAGGCCCATTCATCTCCTTCTTCATTAACAATGGTTGGATTGATAAAAACGTGTTTAAAGTCTTTTAGTTGTTCCTTTTCTAGGTCAGTTAAATCGTCATCTTCAGCAAAAGGAGTGGCGTCAATGATAAAAATACGAATAGATTTTCCAATTTGAGGTGCTGCAATTCCAACACCACTAGCATTATACATCGTTTTTTTCATATTGGAAATTAGCTCAGCTAGTTTTGGATAGTCTGGACCAATTTCTTTAGTAACTTTTCTCAAAACAGGATCTCCGTAGGCTACAATTGGTAAAATCATAAATGGTTTTAAAATTCTAATAATTTTGGCAAAAGTACGAAGAATGAAATATTTAGAAAACTTATTTACTGTATAAATAAGATTGAAGTATAATGGTAGCGCTAATCTCATCTACTAAGGCTTTATTTCGTCGTTGTTTCTTGTTTAAACCACTATCTATCATCGTTTGAAAAGCCATTTTAGAGGTAAATCGTTCGTCAATACGAATTATGGGGATATTAGGAATGGAGTTATTTAATGATTTTAAAAAGGGAAGGATATGCTTTTCGCTTTCACTATCTAAATTGTTCATCTGTGAAGGTTTTCCTATAATAAAGAGTTCAACAGATTCTTTTTTAATGTAATCTTTAATAAAGGACAACAAATTTTTAGTTGCTACAGTTGTTAGCCCAGAAGCAATAATTTGTAGTTCATCTGTAACTGCAATACCCGTTCTTTTTTCGCCAAAGTCAATTGCTAAAATTCTTGCCATTCTTGTTTGTTTTATGCAAAAATAACGATTTTAAACATGATAAAACTTTCTGTTTAAAAAATGTATCTTCGCAATAAAGAGCGTGATTGTATGTTATCTTTGTAGTCAGTTTTAACTGATAAATTTAATCTTATTTGAAATTATTAATTTAATGAAATTGTTACAGGAAATAATAGAAAATGCTTGGGAAGACCGGGCACTTTTAAAAGAAGAAAATACTATCAAATCAATAATAAAAGTAATTGATTTACTAGATGAAGGAACGCTAAGAGTTGCAGAATTAAAAAATACTGAATGGTTTGTAAATGAATGGATTAAAAAAGCTGTGGTATTATATTTCCCTATTCAAAAAATGGAAACTTTAGAAGCAGGAATATTTGAATATCACGATAAAATTCCTTTAAAAAGAAATTTTAAAGAAAAAGGAATAAGAGTCGTTCCTAATGCAGTTGCACGACATGGTGCTTATATAGCACCAGGAACTATTTTAATGCCAAGTTATGTAAATATAGGTGCTTATGTAGATGAAGGCACAATGGTAGATACTTGGGCAACAGTAGGAAGTTGTGC
>CAZAIL010000135.1:0-5439 GCA_964485155.1 uncultured Flavobacterium sp. | reverse complement strand
TTATAGTGAGTTATGAGTCCAATATTCTCACCAACAGTGTCCATTCTAATGTATTTTTTATTTCTTCCTTTTGCATATTTTTTAGACCATGTTACAATCTCTTTCACTAAATCTCTACCTCTAAAATTAGGATTTGTAGAGATTCTATGAATATATATTGAAAGATCATTATTTTTAACTCCCCAAATTTGAGGATCAGAATCCGTAGTTGCCCAAACACAAGCAATTTGTTGATTTATGATAAGTTTCCATTGTCTATTCTCGCTAATTTCTTTTTGGACTAGTTCTCTTTCAAAATTTGGCCAGGCAACCATAGATTTCTTATTTTGAAAATTGGTAGCTATTTCATAAAGTTCAAATATGAGATCAACATCTTCAATTTGACTATTACATATATTCATTTTTAGGTAGATTAGAGTTGATGTAATGTGTTATCATTTAGTCATGTATTAATTGTAATATAATAGTTTTTTTAGTTCACTAAAATCTTCAATTATTAGATCAGCATTTTTTAAAGTTTGATCAGCAGAGAATGGGTTCCTATAACCAATAACAAAAACTCCAGCATCGTTGGCTGCTTTTATTCCATTATCTGAATCTTCTATTACAATACAGTTTTCTTTAGAAGCGCTTCCTAATATAGCAGCTTTTTCAAAAATTTCTGGATGAGGTTTGGAAGCAGTTAAATCTGCACCACTAATTTTTGCAGTAAAATATCGATGTAATTGAAAGCGAGAAAAAACACGATCTATATTAACCATTGCAGAGGAAGAAGCTAAAACCAGGGTTTGTTTTTGCACGTAACAAAACTTTATGAATTCTTCTACTCCAGTTACCAAATGTAATGTTGGATCATTTTCAAAAAAATCTACATATTTTTTTCTTTTGTCTAAGACCAAATCTTCAGGAGCTGCCTCTAAATTAAAATGAGCTACTAATTTTTGAAAGGCATTAATAGTAGAAGAGCCAGTAATCGTTTTGTATAGTTTGTCTGAAACATGAACACCTATAGCATTAAAAGTTTCATAATATGCTTTTTTGTGAATTTCTTCAGAATCTATAATTACTCCATCCATATCAAAAATAACACATTGTATATTTTTTGGTAGTTTCATTTATTCTAAAAATTTAGCTTTTATTAATGGTGTAGGAATCATACAATTTTCTTTTCTTCCAAACCATTTGTATCTATTTCTAGCTATATAATCATAAAAAAAATCATTAAAAAAGTCAGGTAAAAGTGTGCATATTTGAAGGAGCTTCCAGTATCCTGAAAATTCCTTTGCAATCTTTAGAGCAGCAGTAGATTTTGAATAATATGCTTCCTCAGGCACATACAATAGAATAGAATCTAATTTTGAAACATCGATACCTAATTCTTTTGTTATTGTTTTGCCAGTTTTTGATTGAATGGCTGCAAACAAAAAAACATTTTTTTTATCATACTTAATCACTTCTAAAACAGCATTGTTACATAAGTTACAAACACCATCAAATAAAATTAGTTTTTTGTTTTTTGGAATGGTATCTAAGTATTTCATCATATCAATCACAAAAATAATACTTAAAAACTTAAAATTAGTGTAACAATTTAATTTTGAAGGCGTCTTATTTGAAGTACTGGTAAAATCTAGTATATAGTATTTTGTTTTAACATAAAATTAGTAGCTGTAAACACAGTCTATAGCTACTTTTATATACAAATTAACAAGTTAATATGATTCGAATAAATAACCTCCATAAGTCGTACCCAATAGGAAAAGACTCTCTCCATGTTTTAAAAGGAATCGACTTACACATCAAAGAAGGTGAATTTGTTTCAATTATGGGGTCTTCCGGATCAGGAAAGTCTACTTTATTAAATATTGTTGGTTTATTAGACGAACATGATGAAGGAGATTATTTTTTAAATGGACAAGAAATTAAAAATTTAAACGAAAAAAAAGGTGCTGTCTTGAGAAATAAATTTTTAGGATTTGTTTTTCAATCCTTCAACCTTATTTCTTATAAAACTGCTCTAGAAAATGTTTCATTACCATTGTATTATAAAGGTGTATCAAGAAAAGAGCGTCAAAAAATAGCATTAGATTATTTAGATAAAGTTGGTCTTAAAGATTGGGCATCTCATCTACCTAATGAATTATCAGGAGGTCAAAAACAACGTGTAGCTATTGCTAGAGCATTGGTAACCCAACCCAAGGTAGTCTTAGCCGATGAACCAACAGGAGCCTTAGATTCTACTACAACAGATTCTGTAATGGATTTATTAAAAGACATTAACAACGAGGGAATGACTGTTTTTGTGATTACTCACGAAGAAGAAGTGGCAGATCAAACCAAAAGAATTGTACGTTTAAAGGATGGAATCATTATTAGTGACACCGTCAACACGCAAAGGAATCCAGTTAAAACTGTTTAATTATGTTCGATTTAGATCGTTGGAGAGAAATTTTTCAGAGTATTAATAAAAATAAGCTACGCTCTGTAATGTCAGGTTTTACAGTAGCTTTTGCTATTTTACTATTTACCTTATTATTTGGGGTTGTAAGCGGTCTTAAAAATACTTTTGAAGGTGCTTTTGTAGACAATGCAGTAAATTCTATGATCGTAAGAGTTTGGAAAACTACAAAGCCATTCAATGGTTTGCAATCCGGAAGAAGAATTCAATTAAAGAATCCTGATTATAATTATTTGGCTGAAAAATACGATTCTAAAATTGATTTGATGACAGCTAGAATTTTTAAAAATTTTAGCATTTCACACAAAAACAAACAAGATAATTACAGCATAACTGCCGTTCATCCAGATCATCAATTCTTGGAAAAAACAATAATTACTGAAGGTAGGTACATTAATCAATTAGATATTAATGAATTCTCCAAAGTGATTGTAATTGGTAGATTGGTCAAATCTGACTTGTTTGGAGAAAAACCAGCATTGGGTAGACGAGTTAATGTAGGAGGGATATCCTATAAAGTTATTGGAATTTTTTCTGATGATGGCGGAGATAATGAAGAGAGAGTAGCCTATATTCCTGTGACTACAGCCCAAAAATTATATGGAAATAATGATTATTTAAATCAAATTAGAATTGGGTACAATCAAGATTTAAATTTAGATGAAGCTATTGCTTTTGGAAAACTAGTTGAAAGAGATATGCGGAGTAAACTAGATATTCATCCAGATGACCAGAGTGCCTTGTCTGTGAGAAATATGGCAGAAGTAAGTAAAGGAGTCGATGTTTTTATGTTAGCACTCTTTTTTATCGTAATATTTATAGGCTCAGGAACTTTAATTGCAGGGATTATTGGTATCAGTAACATCATGATATTTGTTATTAAAGAACGAACTAAAGAATTTGGAATTCGTAAAGCCTTGGGCGCAAAACCTTCTTCTATTGTAGGAATGGTTGTTCAAGAGTCTGTTTTAATAACCACCATTGCAGGATATTTAGGATTAACTTTAGGCACCTATGTTTTAAGTTTAATTGGAAATAGTTTAGAAAAAGATTATTTTATTAAAGACCCAAGTGTAAGTCAAGGATTGGTAGTTGGAGCAACTTTTGTTTTAATTTTATCAGGATTAATAGCTGCCTTAGTACCTGCTAGAAAAGCGTCACAAATTAAACCAGTAGTAGCCTTAAGAGCAGATTAATATGAGATTTTTATTCGATTCAGATACTTGGCAAGAAATTTACGGAGGAATTCGTAAAAATAAAACAAGAACCATTATTACTATAATTGGAGTTCTCTGGGGAATTTTCTTACTGGTAACCTTACTGGGGGCATCAAGAGGTTTAGAAAATAATTTTAAAACTATTTTTGGAGATTTTGCTACTAATAGTGTTTTTGTTTGGTCTCAAAGAACTGAACTCCCTTTTAAAGGTTTTCAAAAAGGAAGAAGAGTTCGTTTAACTACGAACGATGTAGAAATCTTAAAAAGAGAATACAAAGAAATTAAATTTATTGCTCCAAGAAGTCAAACAAACAGTGCCATAACAAGAAGTTTTAAAACAAGTAATTTTAATATTTCTGGAGATTTTCCTGTACTAGATAAAGTTCAGAAGAAAGATTTAATTTACGGTAGATTTTTAAATGAAAACGACATCAAATTAAAGTCTAAAGTTTGTGTAATTGAACTAGAAATATATGAGCAATTGTTTGAGAAAGATGAACAACCTGTTGGAGAAATGGTTAATATTGGAAATATTTCTTATAAAGTAATTGGTGTGTATGAAAATGGAAACATAGAGTTTGATGGTGCTGCAGCTTATATTCCTTTTACAACCTTTCAGCAAGTTTATAATAGAGCCAACAGAATTAGTTGGATGATGATAACAGTAAATGAAGGGGTAGATATTCGTCAAATGGAGCAAGATATATTACTAACTTTAAAGAATATTCATAAAGTAGATCCAGAAGATCAAAGAGCTTTTGGTAGTGCAAATTTAGCTGTAGAAATAGGTAAAATAACAGGGTTTTTAACAGGAATGCAATTTCTAACATGGTTTGTAGGTATTGCTACTTTAATAGCTGGTGTCTTTGCAATTGGTAACATCTTATTAATTACTGTAAAAGAAAGAACAAAAGAAATAGGAATACGAAGAGCTATTGGTGCAACACCAATAGAAGTAAGAAGACTGGTAGTATTAGAATCAGTATTTTTAACAACTGTAGCAGGAATGCTAGGAATTATTTTTGGAGGGTTTGTTTTATTTCTATTAGATTATTTTTTGGGCTCTGGTCCAGATCCTACATTAATAAATCCAACTGTAGATATTCCAGTTATATTGGTTGCATTTTTAATTCTAGTAGTGTTAGGAACATTAATAGGATTAATACCCGCATATATGGCAACATTAGTAAAACCAATAGACGCATTAAGAGACGAATAGAAATAAATTAATTAAACGTTATATAGATAATTAAGATGAGTAAAAGAGCAAAAATTATATTAGTAATAGTAGTCATTGCATTTGCAGGTGTTCTTCTATGGTTAGGAAGCAAAAACAAACAGGATATCCAAACGTTCAAAACAGAAACAGCTTTTAAAGCTACAATTGTTAAGAAAACAGTTGCTACAGGAAAGGTAATTCCTTTGGAAGAAATTGACATAAAGCCACAGATTACGGGTATTATAGATAAAATTATTTTACTTGAAGGCACTAAAGTGAAAAAAGGAGATTTATTAGCTACTGTAAGGGTTGTTCCAAATGAGCAATCTCTAATAAGTGCTAAAGGAAGAGTAGACAATATTAAACTACGTGTTAAAAATGCTAAAATTTCTTTTGACAGAAATAAACAATTATTTAATAAGGGGGTACTAGCTGCTTCTGCTTTTGAACAGGTTGAGCTTACCTATGATCAGGCAAGACAAGATTTAGTCAATGCTCAAAATGATTATAAGATTATTAAAAGTGGTTCTTCTGGAGTTGGTGTT
>CAZAIL010000134.1:0-5504 GCA_964485155.1 uncultured Flavobacterium sp. | reverse complement strand
TCTTAATACATAATTCATAATCTATATAAGGATTTGATAAGATTTCTTTGAAAGATGCAGTATTAATATTGGTTTTTTTAATTGTTGGTTTTTTTTGAATAGAGAATAGTTGAAGTATGTTATCAGCTACTTCTTTCTCTAAGCCCCAAACCTCAAAAAGTTGTTCGGGCAAAGAAAATCCTTGTAGTTTAGAACGATACTTAATAATTCTTTCTGAAAGATACTCATCTACTCCTTTAACAAGCGTAAAATCATAAGGTGTTGCTTCATTAATATCTGTGGAAGTTATGTTTGAAATATTTTTTTTAGTTTTAGCAGCAAAGGTGAATAGTTCTTTCTTTTCTCTATTCTTTTTTTGAACCCATTCGGGAAATTTAAAATACGGTGATATTGCTTGAAGTAGGCTGTCTGAAATCTTTGTGACCTCCTGAAATTCCTTTGCCGAGTTTACAAACAATCTTTTGTTTCTATGAGCCAACAAAAAATCTATTTCTTTTGTTTTCATTCCTAATTGATAGCCTTTGTGATCTGATATATAATTAGGATTAAACGGGTAAATTGTATACTTCTTATCTTCTAAAGATATTTTTTTTAAGCTGTCTAGTTGATGCTGATAAAAACTCATTTTAGCCTGATTAGGAGTAACCAACCCATTGTCTCCAAAATTAATGAAATGAAATAATAATTGAAGCCCTATAATACTTGCTAGTAAAAATAAAATCCCATTTCGTTGGCTTTTTGTGTACCAGAAATGGGACTTAAATATGTTCATAAAACGGATTTTATATTAACCTTTAATTGCGGAAAGATATTTTTTCATATCATCCCTTACTTTTGGGAATAAAAGTAGCAAACCAATCATATTTGGGAATACTAATGCTAAAATCATTGCATCCGAGAACTTTATTACTGCATCTAAGGTAGCGGCTGCACCAATTACAACAAATAAAAGGAATAAGATTTTATACACCATATCGGCAGTTTTACCTTTTCCAAAAAGATATTTCCAAGATTGTAAGCCATAATAAGACCAAGAAATCATTGAACTAAAAGCAAATAAAACAATTGCGATCGTCAATATATAAGAAAACCCTGGAATCACGGAGTCAAAAGCCATAGATGTTAAATCTACACCACCAATAGAACTTCCATCAGAATTCAGCACAACATTACTAAGACCATCCCCTCCGTACTTAAATACACTTTGCATATTTGAGCCATCAATATTAAAAAAGATGATCACTAAAGCTGTCATTGTACAAATCACAACCGTATCTATAAAAGGTTCTAATAAGGCTACAACACCTTCAGAAGCAGGAAATTTAGTTTTTACTGCTGAATGTGCAATTGCTGCAGAACCTGCACCTGCCTCATTAGAGAAAGCTGCTCTTTGAAAACCAACAATTAAAACACCTACAAAACCACCTAAACCTGCCATAGGTGTGAACGCTCCATTAAAAATTAATCCAAAAGCATCACCGATATAACTAAAGTTTGCAAAAATAATTATCAAACAAGCTAAAACATATATTCCAGCCATAAAAGGAACAATTTTTTCTGTAATTTTAGCAATACGCTTAATACCTCCAATAATTACAATACCCACTAAAATTGCTAAAATAAGACCGATAATTAAACCTGAAGCACCACCGTCTATATTCAATAGTGTTTTTAATTGCACTGCTGCTTGATTAGACTGAAAAGCATTACCACCTCCAAAAGAAGCTCCAACACATAATACTGCAAACATAATCGCTAAGACTTTACCAAGACCTGCATAACCGTTTTCCTTTAATCCTTTAGATAAATAATACATTGGACCACCATAAACAGTTCCATCTGCATCTAAATCTCTATATTTAACACCCAACGTACATTCTACGAATTTTGTAGACATACCAATAACACCACAAACAATCATCCAAAAAGTTGCTCCTGGGCCCCCTAAGGCAATTGCCACTGCAACACCCGCGATATTACCCAAGCCAACGGTTCCTGAAACTGCTGTTGCTAATGCTTGAAAGTGGGAAACTTCTCCCTCTTTACTTTCAACTCTAATTGTATCGACAACATCTCCGTCTACAATATTAACTGCAGCCTTCTCATCTGCGCTATGCGCTTCTATATCGTCATATTTACCTCTTACCGTGTTTATTGCTAAACCAAATTTGGTTATACCTGGAAACTTAAAGTAAATTGTAAAAAAAGTAGCTCCTAAAACTAAAAGCAACACCACAAAAGGAATATTATATCCTCCAATAGGAACTGATGTTAATACAAATCCTTCCCACCATACTGCTATAGGCATAAATGCATCATTAATTTTCTCGTCTAATCCTTTATCCTGTGCGAATGTAAAAAATGGTGTTGCTAAAAATAACAACGAAAGAAGTTTCTTATTCATAATGTAATTTGATTAGTTTTTATTTAGTTTCCGCAATATCATAAAAAAATGAACTCCGAACAACTTTTGAAGGTTAAAAGTATTTTTTAGTTTCAGTTTCTTTAGATCTTCATAAATGTTCCTTAAAAGAGTTTTGAAGAAAACCATTGTTGATGATTATTTTAAAAGAGCGCTCTTAACTTAGAGATTTGCTTTGGCCTTCCTAAAACAATTAGATGCGAATCTTTTTGTAATACAATGGAAGCTTCAGGATTTATAAGATAGCTATTGTCTGGTGCTTTAAAACCAATAACTGTACATCCCGTTTTTCTTCTTAAATCTAAATCTAAAATTGTTTTGTCTAAATATTCTGTAGGCAAGTCATTAACTGAAATTTCTTCCAAATTAGCTGTGGTTTCTCCTTCTATGGTTAACCTTCCAACAAACTCAATTACATCTGGAGTTACAACCAATGAAGCCATATGATCTCCTCCCAATTTATCTGGCATAATAACATTGTTGGCTCCAGCAATTTTTAATTTACTGTAAGAACTTTCATTAGAAGCCCTACTTATAATTCTACAATTGGTGTTTAACTGTCTTGCCGAAAGCACTACAAAAAGATTGTCTGCATCTGAGGGCAAAGCAGTAATTAGATTATCTGCCGTTTCTATACCTGCCTTGAGTAAAGCTTCGTCTGTAGTGGCATCTCCTTTAACATTTAGAAAGCCATCTAAATCAATTTCATTGATTACTTCATCTGACTTCTCAATAATCACAAAATCTTTCTTATAATTTTGCAGCTTTATCATGGATTGCTTTCCATTTCTTCCAAAACCACAAATAATGGTATGTCCGTTTAATTTTTCGATCTTGTTTTGCACTTTTTTCAATTTTAATTGTTGAAATAATTGACCGCTAATAATGTATTCTGTGAATGCAGAGACTGTATACCCAAAACTAATAATACTTGTGGTAATCAAAAATATGGTAAATAATTTTTCTTGATCGTTTAAAGGTTCAACTTCAGCAAAACCGACTGTAGAAACTGTAATAACAGTCATATACAATGCGTTTACAAATGAATAGCCTGAAAGATACATATACCCAATAACTCCTGTAGTTACCACAAAAAACAAGAGCAATAAAGCTTTCTGAAATTTCGATTTAAACATAGTTTCCATGAATAATTCTTTATTTTTTTACTTGTCAGTAACCAAAGATAAACGCTAGTTTATAAATCAAAAACTGAGCTTCTCTTGGTATAAATCATATCTTTTAATTTGAGTAAAAAAGCAATGGTTAAATAAAAACCAAAAGACAAACCGGCTGTAACAAATGAAATATAAATAAAAAACAAACGCACATTCTGAGCTCTCATTCCTAAACGATCTGCTAAACGAGAGGAAACATGATATCCATGTCTCTCAAAATAATGTCGAACTGCATTTACAAAATTCATTTATAAATTTTTATGCAAGATACTTTTTTAGTTCAAGGATAATAAGTTGTAATAAAAGAAAAATTAAGAGTTTACTAACAAGTTTATCCCAAAAAACAACTTGGTTTCTGTAACTTTGCAACTTTCCGAATTTTACCAATATTGAAAGAGCAAGAATATATTGAGGTTTATGGAGCTAGAGTCCATAATTTAAAGAACATAGATGTTAAGATTCCGCGCGAAAAACTAGTTGTAATAACTGGTTTGAGTGGTAGTGGAAAATCTTCACTTGCTTTTGATACAATTTATGCAGAAGGACAACGTAGATATATTGAAACATTCTCTGCCTATGCTCGTCAATTTTTAGGAGGTTTAGAGCGCCCAGATGTTGATAAAATAGATGGATTATCACCTGTTATTTCTATAGAACAAAAAACTACCAACAAAAGTCCCCGTTCTACGGTAGGAACCATCACAGAAATTTACGATTTTTTACGATTACTGTTTTCTAGAGCAGCAGATGCCTACTCTTTTAACACTGGAGAAAAAATGGTAAGCTACAGTGATGAGCAAATTAGAAACTTAATTTTACAGGACTTTAAAGACAAAAGAATTGCTATTCTAGCACCAATTGTTAAATCTAGAAAAGGACATTATAGAGAATTATTTGAACAAATTTCTAAACAGGGTTTTGTAAAGGTTCGAGTAGATGGTGAAATAAAAGAAATTGAAAAAGGCATGCGTTTAGACAGGTATAAAACGCATGATATTGAGGTGGTAATTGATAGATTAATTGTGAATGACACCTCAGAAAAACGTTTAGAAGAGACCATTAAAACTGCCCTATATACTGGAGATAATATTTTAATGGTAATTGATGTTGATGATGAAAATCCACGTTATTTCAGCAGAGAACTCATGTGTCCTATGTCTGGCATTGCCTATCCAAACCCAGAACCAAATACCTTTTCATTTAATTCACCAAAAGGTGCTTGTTCTCGTTGTAATGGGCTAGGGATTACAAATGAAATAAATTTAGAAAAGGTAATACCAAATTATGCCATTTCGATAAAAAACGGAGGAATTATTCCTTTGGGTGATGAAAAAAATAGTTGGATTTTTAAGCAACTACAATTAATTGCCGACAGATATCATTTTAAATTAAGTGATCCTATTAAATCTATTCCACAAGAAGCGTTGCAAATTATTCTAAATGGAGGCAATGAAAAGTTTTCTATTGCCTCAAAAACAATTGGTATTACCCGTAACTACGAAATAGATTTTGAAGGAATTACCGCTTTTATAGAAAACCAATACAAGCTGAGTGAAAGCACCTCTATTAAACGATGGGCAAAAGGTTTTATGGACGAAGTTACCTGTGGTACTTGTGAAGGAAACCGATTAAAAAAAGAAAGTCTACACTTTAAGATAGACAATAAAAATATTAGCGATCTTGCCAAGTTAGACATTAATGAACTAGCAGAATGGTTTCAAAACTTAGATCCTAAATTATCAGAAAGGCAGGTAATTATTGCCACTGAGATTCTAAAAGAAATTAAAACCAGAATTCAATTTTTATTAGATGTAGGGCTAGATTATTTAGCCTTAGACAGAACCTCAAAATCGCTTTCAGGTGGTGAGGCACAACGTATTAGACTGGCAACCCAAATTGGATCTCAA
>CAZAIL010000133.1:0-5601 GCA_964485155.1 uncultured Flavobacterium sp. | reverse complement strand
TAGAATTGACTCCATGGTTTTTTAACACAGGTATTCCTAATGCCTTAGTTTTTCCTAGAAAACAATCTATAATAGTTTGCGATGTATTAGATTCAGGAAAAACACGATTGTCTTTTTCTATTTTTAGAGGAATTCCATTATTTTCAAACCATTCAAAAGTATCACCTGTCATAAACTGATGAAAAGGACCCAATAGTTCTTTTTCACCACGTGGGTAAAATTTCACCAACTCTTTTGGCTCAAAACAAGCATGTGTAACATTGCAACGACCTCCTCCAGAAATTTTCACTTTTTGAAGTACTTCCTTTCCTTTTTCTAAAATTGTAATCTCAAGACTAGGGTTCATTTCTTTGGCATTAATTGCCGTAAAAAAACCTGCTGCACCCCCTCCAATAATAATTACTTTTTTCATAATATCATATCTGAATAGGAAAGAATTGTTTTATATCCTTTTTCTTTAAAATACTGTAAAGTGCTTTTATTTCCTGTTACTAAAACAAAATCTCCTCCCCAAGCACCTAAACTTTTAATCGCTCCTTGATAGTCAGGAAATAATAGTTCTTTAACGGGTTTTAATTTTATAATGGATGCAATAATTTGTTCGTGTTCTTCTAGTAATCTTTCAAAGTCTAAAAGTGATTTTGCAGAACACATTTCAAAAGAGATTTCAGAAATTCGATGTATTTCATTTTTAAAATCATCATTATTTTCTTTGTATTTGGCAATGCCTTCTCTACTATTTTGTTTTTTATTTAAATAAACAAAATACAACTGATCACTAAAACTAGGTCTAAAGTCTACTGTTTTTATAAGCGGTTTTTTGTTTTTTAACTGATACAATATTGGCAAATTATGTTGTGCATTGGCAATATCATAGCCGCTTCCAGAAAAAGAATTCTGTAACAATTGATAAGCATCTACAGTTGCCCACTGAGCAATATTATTTACTAAGGTAGAAGAAGTTCCCAATCCCCAATCTCTAGGAAATGTTAGGGTTGTTTTCACTATAAAACCCGTTTTTGATTGTAAAAAACTTGGATTCAGTTTTCTAGCTTCTTGTAGAATATCCTGAAGCGTTTCAGCTATAAGTTCTGCGTTTTCTTCGGTATCAGAATTAAAAGTGGCAGAGACAAGTCTTAGTTTAGGCAAGTCAAAAACAGCCTCAAACCAACAGTCTCCAGTATGGGTAAAACTTCCCCAAATTAATTGAGGTTCTGTAATCTCACTCACCAACAGGTCTTGTCCAAATTTAGTTGGAACTGCTAAGGCTGTAGCACTATCTAATACAAGATATTCTCCTGTAAGTAGTAATTTCCCGTTAGAATAAAATCGACTCAAATTAGTTATTGTTTCTTAGTTGGTTAAATTTAGCTACTACTGCACTATGAGTTACCGTTTGACCTTCAAAAAAAACAGCTATTTCTTTTTTCTCTAAGTCATTAGCTCCTAACTGATGTAAAATATTCATTAAATGCATTTTCATATGCCCATGTTGTATCCCAAGGGTAGTTAAGGCACGTAAAGCACCAAAATTCTGAGCCAAACCGGCAGTTGCCACTATCATCATTAACTCTCTTGCAGAGGGTTTTTGTAACATCTCTAACGATAATTTTGCCAAGGGATGTAAAGAAGTAAGACCGCCCACAGTTCCTAAAGCTAATGGAACTTCTATCCAGAAACGAAAAACTCCATTACTAATATCACAATGGGTTAGACTTGTATACTGTCCTAATCTTGATGCGTAGGCATGAACTCCGGCTTCAACAGCTCTAAAATCATTCCCAGTGGCTAGCACAACCGCATCAATGCCGTTCATAATTCCTTTATTGTGCGTAACCGCTCTGTAAGGTTCTATACTTGCAATTTGAACTGCCTGATAAAATTTTTCTGCAAATTTTTGGGGGGCATCTCCACCCAATTCTTCAATAGTACAGCTTACTTCTGCCTTAACTAGGCATTCTGGCACGTAATTAGAAAGAATACTCATCACTATTTCTATCTCATTATTTCTAAATTCTTTGGCAATAGCTTCTAAACAAGAGTTAATGAAATTAGCACCCATAGAGTCTACCGTTTCAAAAGTTATATGAAGTTGATAGTAATGAGCTAATTTTTCTGTTTTATCAATAAGTTCTATATCTAATATACCTCCACCGCGTTTTTCCATATTTTTTGTGATGGATGCAGTAGCTAATTTTAATAGTTCTTTTTTTGAATTGAAGTATTGAGTCAATTCATTTTTATCTCCTTTGTAGATAAAATGAACCTGACCTATCTTAGTTGTAGAAATTACCTCAGCTTTAAACCCTCCTCTAGTACTCCAAAATTTAGCCACCAAGGAAGCTGCTGCAACCACAGAACTTTCTTCTATCACCATAGGAATTACATACGCTTTATTATTAATAATAAAGTTAGGTGCTACCCCATAAGGCAGGTAAAAGTTAGAAATGGTGTTTTCTATAAAATCATCATGCAATTGTTGCAATGCATCATCAGAATTCCAATACTGTTTTATGATGGCTATAATTTCTGGTTGATTGGCAAAATAATGCATTGCTAGCCAATTAATTTTTTCTTCTTTAGTTCGTTTAGAAAATCCGGAAATGATTTTAGACATCGATGTCATTTTATAGTGTAGCGCAAAGATAATTGAATCAATGAAAACAGTGAGATGAATTCAATATTTATACTGTTTTTAAGGTGTTTTTTGCTGATTTTTCCGTAAACTTGGCAATCAATTCACAAATATGAAATTATAGAATGAAGAAATTATTCATTTTAGCAGTCGTCACACTTCTTATTAGTTGTGAGCAAAACAATCCCTCTAAAAATTCAAATGAGACTCTTGGAACAAAAAAAATAACACTAGAAGATATTTGGGGAACTACTTTTTCTACCAATAGAATGAATGCTTTAAATTCTATGAATGGAGATTATTATTCTCTATTAAACTATGATGAAAACGGATATTCTACAGTAGATAAATACAGCTATACAAGTCTAGAAAAAGTAGCTACAGTTGTTGAAGGAAAAACACTTCAAAACTTACAAAATTTTGAATCCTACAGTTTTAACAATGATGAGACACAGTTAATTTTAGGAAAAGACATTCAAAAAGTTTACAGACGTTCCACAAAAGGTACTTACTACGCCTTTTCTTTAGGTTCTAAGAAGCTTCGCTTCATTGGAAAAAACATTCAAGAACCTACCTTTTCTCCCGATAGTAAGAAAGTGGCCTATGCAAAAAACAACAACCTGTTTGTTTTAGATCTCACAACAAATTTAACAGTACAAGTTACCAAAGACGGAAAATACAATCATATTATAAACGGAACTACAGATTGGGTTTATGAAGAAGAGTTTGGTTTTGTAAGAGCTTTTGAATGGAGCAATGACAGTAAGTTTATTGCTTTTTTACGTTTTAATGAATCTAAGGTCAAAGAATTTTCTATGGGTGTTACCGGTGATGGATTATACCCTAGCCAACATGTTTTTAAATATCCAAAAGCTGGAGAAGACAATGCAAGAGTTTCGCTTCACATGTATTTTTTAACTACAAAAAATACCAAGAAAATTAATCTAGGAGTTTATGAATATATTCCAAGAATTAAATGGTCTACTAAAGAAGGTATTTTAATTGCAACCACCTTAAATCGTCATCAGAACGATTTAAAATTACACAAAGTAAATGCGATAAAATCTAGCGCTATGCTGCTATTTAATGAGAAAGATGCTGCCTATGTAAGTGTAAAAGATGATCTAACTTTTTTAGATGACAATAGTTTTATTTGGACCAGCGAAAAAGACGGTTTCAATCATATTTATCATTATAGTTTTAATGGAAAACTAATCAATCAAATAACAAAAGGTAATTGGGAGGTCACAAAATATTATGGATACAATGATGATAAAAAAACAATTTACTATCAATCTGTAGAAAACGGATCTATTAATAGAGGTGTTTATAGTATTGGTTTAGATGGTACTAACAAAAAATTATTAAGCAATAATGTTGGAACAAATACTGCCGCTTTTAGTAGAAATCTAAATTACTTTATCAACACACATTCAAGCTCAGAAACACCACCTACATTCTCACTTTATTCTGCTGAGGGTGAAATGATAAAAGTAATTAAAGACAATACTCCCTTACAAGAAAAACTGACAAATTACAAAATGAGTCAGAAATATTTTTCAACCATCAATATTAATGGAAATGACCTGAATATGTGGATGATAAAACCTGTAGATTTTGATGCAAAGAAAGAATATCCTCTATTAATGTTTCAATATTCTGGCCCTGGTTCTCAGCAAGTGGCCAACAGATGGAATGGAACCAATGATTATTGGCATCAACTATTGGCTCAAGAAGGAATGATTATTGTTTGTGTAGACGGAAGAGGAACTGGCTTAAAAGGAAGAGATTTCAAAAAAGTCACTCAAAAAGAATTAGGGAAATTTGAAGTTGAAGATCAAATTGCTGCTGCTAAAAAATTAGCAGAACGCAGCTATATAGATAAAAATAATATTGGGATTTGGGGATGGAGTTACGGTGGCTTTATGAGCACCAATTGTCTTTTAAAAGGAAATGATATTTTTACCACTGCTATTGCAGTTGCTCCAGTAACTTCTTGGAGATTTTATGATACGGTATACACAGAACGTTATATGCAGACACCACAAGAAAACGCAAGTGGTTATGATGATAATTCTCCTATCAATTATGCAGACAAACTTCAAGGTAATTATTTGCTAGTTCATGGGACAGGAGATGATAATGTGCATGTGCAAAACTCTAGGAGAATGATTAATGCATTGGTAGCGGCTAACAAACCTTTTGACATAGCCATGTATCCTGACAGAGCTCACGGAATTAGAAAAGGAAAAAATACGCGCTTACATTTATATGAAAAAATGACAGCCTTTATTCAGACAAACTTAAATACTAACTAACTTAGAACATTAAAATAACAACCTTATGAATACAATGACGAAACAACCCCACGAAAAAGAAATATTTGGACATCCTATTGGGTTGTACGTATTATTTTTTGTTGAAATGTGGGAACGTTTTTCCTATTACGGAATGAGAGCAATACTTACATTATATCTTGCTGCTCCTATTATTTTAGGAGATCCACAATCTGGATTTGGATGGACAAATGGTGAAACACTTTCTTTTTATGGAACGTATACCATGTTTGTTTACCTAACTTCAATACCAGGAGGTTGGATTGCTGATAAGTTTATCGGTCAGAAAAAAGCAGTTATGTTAGGCGGAGTTTTACTTTGTATAGGCCATAGTATTTTAGCTGTTAATACACAATGGGCTTTTTTTACTGGTCTTCTTTTTATTGTTGTTGGTGTTGGTTTCTTAAAACCAAATATCTCTACCATGGTTGGAGGCTTATATAAACAAGGAGATGATAGAAGAGATAAGGGTTTTTATATCTTTTATATTGGAATTAATCTAGGTGCTTTCTTAGGTGCCTTAATAGTAGGTGCAGTAGCTGCTAAATATGGCTGGCATTATGGTTTTGGTTTGGCTGGAATAGGAATGGCTTTAGGTCAAGTAGTTTACGTATACGGTATAAAATTTCT
>CAZAIL010000132.1:0-5690 GCA_964485155.1 uncultured Flavobacterium sp. | reverse complement strand
TTCCTAAATCTGGTTGTTTCATTGTAAATATATTTTTAAATTCCATACAATGGTAGGTTAGTTTGTGATTTATAAAAATTATTATGATTTACATTTACCCGACATTTAAGCGACAAGTCAATGTTTACGATGGCTGTAATTATAATCTATACTTTTGCAAAATAGTTTTTTTTTGAATTTTATTCTATTAAACAACCAAATTTATTTCCTTATTTTTACAAAACAATCATCCTTTTTAATTGCTATTCATGAAATTAGTCTTTGCCACCAACAACCTTCACAAGTTAAAAGAAGTACAAGAAATGCTTTCTGGTGCTATAGAGGTATTGTCTTTAAAAGACATTGGTTGTTTTGAAGCTATTGAAGAAACTGAAACTACCTTGGAAGGCAATGCCAAATTAAAAGCAGCTCATATTACTAAAAAGTACGGATATCATTGTTTTGCTGATGATACTGGCTTAGAGGTAGTAGCATTAAATGGAAAGCCTGGTGTTTATTCTGCTAGGTATGGTGGAGAACACGGAAATTCTGAAAAGAACATGCAAAAACTTCTCAAAGAACTTCATGGAAAAGCAAACAGAAAAGCACAATTTAGAACAGCTGTTGCGTTAAATTTAGACCATAAGCAGTACCTTTTTGAGGGAATTTGTGAAGGAGAAATTTTAGCAGAAAAAATAGGAACTGGAGGTTTTGGTTATGATCCCATTTTTAAACCTACAGAAGCCTCTACGTCATTTGCTGAGATGAATTCTGAAGAAAAAAATAAGATTTCTCACAGAGGAATTGCCATCCAAAAACTAGTTAATTTCTTATTACATATAAAACCAACCCAATGAAAAAAATTACCCTACTTTTAATTAGCCTGCTATGGTTGAATAGCTGTGCGAAAAAAACAGCAGAGACCAATATGAATACAAAACAATTGCGTCATGTGGTCTTGTTTAAATTTAAAAAAGAAGCGCCACCCGCGGCTATCAAAAATATAGAAGATGCATTTATAGGACTGCCTGCTACAATTAAAACAATTAAACGTTTTGAGTGGGGCTTAAACAATAGTCCTGAAGGTTTAGACAAAGGGCTCACCCATTGTTTTTTTGTTACTTTTGACTCTGAGAAAGACAGAGATGAATACCTGCCACATCCTGCACATCAAGAATTTGTAGCTATTTTAAAACCACATTTAGAGGATGCGGTTGTTGTGGACTACTGGGCCAACTAAAATATTAAAAAATATAGTTTTCTATCTAACATGAAACAAAAATCATACGCAAAACAATTTAGTGCACTTTTTTGTGTGTTGGTTTTATTGATCCTTATCAATATTAGTTTTGGATCTGTTTCTATTCCTTTTCACGAACTACTAGACATCTTATTAGGTGGCAATAGCAGCAAATCTAGTTGGGATCTTATCATTCTTCATTTTAGACTTCCCAAAGCAATTACAGCTGTCTTGGTAGGTTCTGGATTGGCCATTGCTGGTTTGTTAATGCAGACCTTGTTTAGAAACCCCTTGGCAGGGCCTTTTGTCTTAGGAATCTCTTCTGGTGCTAGCCTGGGAGTGGCTATCTTACTATTAGGTTCTGGTATCTTTGGTGGGGTTTTAGCAACCATTGCTTTTTCTAGCTGGGGTTTGGCCATTGCCTCAAGTATTGGCGCAGCCTTGGTATTGCTGGCTGTATTGGTAACCGCTACCAGGGTGAGAAATACCATGAGTATTTTAATTATTGGTTTGATGTTTGGCACCGTTACCGCTGCCATTATAAGTATATTAACTTTTTTTAGTGATGCAGAAAAAATTCAGCAATTTGTATTCTGGGGGTTTGGGAGCTTAGGAAACTTATCTTGGAATGAAGTACTGATTTTTTTTATCATATACCTCATCGCCGTGCTCAACTTATTTCAAATTATAAAACCACTGAATGCTTTTCTGTTGGGGGAGAACTACTCTAAAAGCCTTGGTATTAATATCAAAAAAAGTAGAAATATTATTTTACTGATTACCAGTTTATTAACGGGGGTCATCACAGCCTTTGCAGGTCCGATTGCATTTATTGGCTTGGCGGTTCCTCACATTACCAAATTGGTTTTTAAAACATCTGATCATAAAATATTGCTGCCCGCTGTGGCCATTTTAGGAGGTATTACCTTACTGTTTTGTGATGTTATTGCACAATTACCAACCAGTGAATTTACACTGCCTATAAACGCTGTAACCTCTTTGTTTGGAGCACCAGTTGTTATTTGGCTACTGGTAAGAAAAAAGAAAATATATTTATGAGTGCTGCCAGCAAAAATAGTATTGAGACTAGGAATTTACATGTTGGGTATCAACAAAAAAAATCAGTGGCTCTTATTCAACAAAATATTTCTATTCAATTTGTAGCGGGTGAGTTTGTTAGTATTTTAGGTAAAAATGGCATTGGTAAATCTACCTTGCTAAGAACGCTTACCGGGGTGCAAGATGCTATTTCTGGAGATGTTATCATTAACGGAAGAAACATCAACTCTTATAATTTTAAAGAACTATCAACCATTATTAGCCTGGTCCTCACAGAACGATTGCCCGACAGTCAGTTAACAGTTTTTGACCTGGTTGCTCTAGGCAGACAGCCCTATACAAACTGGGTTGGTAGGCTAGAGAAGAACGATGTTGCAAAAATTAAGTGGGCCTTAGAGCAAACAGAAACAGCTGCATTGGCTCACAGATCTTTTCATGAGTTAAGTGACGGACAATTGCAACGGGTATTAATTGCAAGAGCACTGGCACAAGACACACAAATTATTATGCTAGATGAACCCACAGCTCATTTAGACATGCACCATACCATCAAAATTTTTCAATTGCTAAAAAAGCTTTCACAAGAAACCAACAAGACGATTATTATGACTACCCATGAGGTAAATTTAGCCATTAGCTCAGCAGATCAGCTTATTCTATTGACTGAAAATGAGGTGACTGCTGGCAAGAAAGAAGCATTAATTGCCAACAATGCTTTTGATGACTTGTTTTCTTCAGAAATTGTTAACTTTAACGCAACTTTAGAACAATTTATCGTGACTAAAAAATACTAAATTTTACTTTTGATTTTTATAAAAAATAGTGTCCAATTATTAAAACCTAAACAATAATCTTTATATCTATGAAAAAAATACTTTTTGCAGCAAGCATATTTGCTTTTACCGTTTCTGTCTCATCACAAAACACAACAGATACAGCGGTTAATTATGCGGCCTCAATTACCGCTAAAGAATTAGGAAACCATTTGTTTACCTATGCCTCTGATGAATTTGAAGGTAGAGATACAGGGGAGCCTGGTCAGAAAATGGCTGTTGAATATTTAAAGAATTTTTATGTAAGCCAAGGAATCATTTCACCCATAGGCGGAGATGACTATTACCAAGAAGTTCCTGCGGCTTATATGAATAAGTTAAGTAGACGCGGACAAATAAAAGATTCTGAAAATGTACTTGCGTATATTAAAGGTTCTGAAAAACCAGATGAAGTCCTTGTAATTTCTGCACATCTAGACCACGAAGGAATGAACAAAGACGGTGGTGTTTTTAATGGCGCTGATGATGATGGTTCTGGAACCGTGGCTATCTTAGAAATAGCAGAGGCTTTTAAGAAGGCTGTTGCAGATGGTAATGGTCCAAAAAGATCTATCTTGTTTTTGCATGTAACGGGTGAAGAAAAAGGCTTGTTAGGATCTAAATATTATACTGAAAACCCTATTTTTCCATTGGCAAATACCATCGCTAATTTAAATATTGATATGATTGGTAGAATAGATGTGCGTCACAAAGGAAACCCTAAGTATATCTATTTAATTGGCTCTGATAAATTAAGTACTGAACTACATGAAGTTTCTGAGGCTGTGAACAAAAAATACATGAATATAGAATTGGACTATAAATACAATGATGAGAACGATCCTAATAGATTCTACTACCGATCAGATCATTATAATTTTGCAAAAAACAATGTGCCTATTATCTTTTACTTTAACGGTACCCATGTAGATTATCACAAAGAAACAGACACGCCAGACAAAATTAACTACGAGCAGTTAGAAAACAGAACACGACTTGTATTTTATACTGCCTGGGAAGTTGCCAATAGAGAAGGAACTATTGTAGCTGATAAGGTAGAAAAAGTGGAGAAAACTGAATAGTTATAGCTATTCACAAGAATTTTAAAAGTCAACTCAAATGAGTTGGCTTTTTTTAATGCATTATTTTAAAAAGCAATTCTTTTAAGATATCTCTGTTAGACTGGTTTGCTCCTACTCCTTTGCTTTTTACATCGGCATCGCGTAACAAAGAAATAATTTGTGCCACCTTACGCATTGGGTAGTTTTTAGCAGCTGTGATATAATCTACCACAAAAAAAGTACGAATCCCCAAGGCTTTAGCTACGTGATCTCTAGATTTATTTTGCAATCCGTGGTATATTAACAACTGGGTAAAATAACTATTTAGCAGAGAGATGGTCACCACCAAGGGATTGCCTTTTGGGTTTTGTGCAAAATACTGGATGATCTGGTTGGCTTTTAAAACTTGCTTCTCTCCTACTGCCTTTCGCAATTCAAAATTATTATAGTCTTTAGAGATGCCAATATTGTCTTCTATATGCTGGGGTGTAATAATAGTTTGTGGTGGCAATATGGTAATAAGCTTCTGTAACTCATTGTTAATCTTACTTAGGTCGATTCCTAAAAACTCTACCAACATTTGGGCTGCTTTGGGTTCTACCTGGTAGTTTTTACCTCCTAGCACCCTTCGTATCCAGTCTGACACCTGGTTTTCATACAGGCGTTTGCTTTCATATACCAGTCCTGATGAACGTATGGCTTTAAAAACAGCCTTGCGTTTGTCTATCTTATTGTATTTGTAGTTAAGCACCAAGACCGTAGACGGCTGAGGGTTTTTAGCATACGCCGCTAATTTGTCTATGGTTCTGCTTAAATATTGTGCTTCTTTTATAATAATCACCTGCTTTTCTGCCATCATAGGAAAGCGCTTTGCGGCACCTACAATATCTTCTATTTCTACATCTCTACCATACATGACCGTTTGGTTGAATTCTTTTTCTTCTTCCTGTAAAATATTTGCTTCAATAAAATCAGAAATCTTGTCTATATAATACGGTTCTTCACCCGTTAATAAGTAGATGGGCTTTACCTTTCCACTTTTAATATCAGAAACAATTTCATTTATTTCATTCATACGATATACTATAGTACCCTAGAAACTAGCCTCTAATTACTTCAAGTGAATTGTAGGTAACAGCTGCCAAACAATTAGCGTAGTTTTTATTACATTTAACCCATGCAAGAACTCAATTTTTCATCCTATGCATTCCGACTCAAATCTAGCGAAAATAAGACACTTATTTTTGATATTATTAGAAAAAAATATGTGGTCTTAACGCCAGAAGAATGGGTGCGGCAGCATGTGCTTCGGTTCTTATTAGAAGAAAAAAAGTATCCTGCTTCGTTAATTGCCGTAGAAAAGCAACTTAAAATACATACCAGAACCAAAAGAACCGATATTGTGGTCTACAATACCCAAGGCACCCCAGAGGTATTAATAGAATGCAAAGCCCCAAGCGTAAAAATATCTCAGGCCGCCTTTGACCAAATTGCACGCTATAACCTCACCGCCAAGGCACCCTATTTAATGGTAACCAA
>CAZAIL010000131.1:0-5692 GCA_964485155.1 uncultured Flavobacterium sp. | reverse complement strand
CCTTTTCTGGAAATGATTTGGTAAACTTTGTGGGTGTACCTATTGCAGCTTGGAATTCATATCAAGCTTTAAACGATCCATTAATAAATACTACAGGATTAGCCCCTGATGCTTTCTCTATGGGAGTTTTAGCAAAAAAAGTGCCTTCTAATGTCTGGTTGCTATTAGTAGCGGGTGGAATTATGGTGGTTACCCTATGGACTTCTAGTAAAGCTAGAAATGTGATTAAAACAGGAATTGATTTATCTCGTCAAGGTGAAGGTCATGAAAAGTTTCAACCAAATCCATTATCAAGATTGGTGGTAAGAGCCTCTATGGGAATTAATGTCGGCTTGAGTTATATTCTACCTACTAAAACCATAGCATATATAGATTCTAAATTCCAAAAACCAATCATTGAATTACCAAAAGATAAAACCTACGAATTACCAGCGTTTGATATGGTAAGAGCGTCTGTAAATTTAATTGTAGCTGGTATTTTAATCTCTATTGCTACTTCTATGAAATTACCCTTATCCACGACCTATGTAACTTTTATGGTAGCCATGGGTACTTCTTTAGCCGATAGGGCTTGGGGTAGAGAAAGTGCTGTTTACAGGGTTGCAGGAGTTATTAATGTTGTCGGGGGATGGTTTTTAACTGCTATTACCGCCTTCTTAGCTGCTGCATTGGTGGCGTATCTTATTAGTTGGGACATGGTCATGATTCCTGTGTTATTAGTTCTTGTTGCTTTTTTAATTGGAAGAAACACCTTAATTCACAGAAAAAAATCTAAAGAAGTAAAAGAACAGCAGTATATAGAAAGAACAGAATTAATTACCATAAATGGAGTCATTGAAGAAAGTGCAGATCATATTTCTGAGGTTGCAAATCGTGTAAATAAATTATACACAAATGTTGTGAATGATTTATCAAATCACGACTTAAATAAATTACGCAAGACAGATAAACACGTTGGAAAGCTTAATGACGAAATAGACAGCTTAAAAGACGGAGTATTCTATTTTATAAAATCTTTAGATGATACATCTGTTCAAGCAAGTAGATTTTACATTCTAGTACTTGGTTATTTACAAGATGTTGCGCAGTCTATTAGTTATATTTCTAGGGCAAGTTTTAAACATGTAAATAACAATCATAAAAACTTAAAGAAAAGTCAAGTTACTGATTTAAAAGAAATAGACAATAAATTAAGTGATTTGCTAAGTAAAGTTAGTACCGTATTTGAACACAGATCTTTTGATGATTTAGATCAAATATTGATTGAAAAGCAAGCTTTATTACAAGATGTTTCTGCTTCTATTGAAAAACAAGTCACTAGAATAAGACAAGAAGAATCTAGTCCAAAAAACACGACCTTATACTTTAGTGTTTTATTGGAAACACAAGATTTAATTACAGCTTTAATGAGTTTATTACAAACCTATGAAGAGTTTCATATTAGTACAAGAGAGGTAAAATAAAAATTTTAGGTTTATCTATAAAAAACCCAAGTTCATAAACTTGGGTTTTTTTTATGAATTTAATTCTAGAGACAACAACACCATTCTTAGCTCCATAAACGTATAGGACTTATCCATATTTTCTTTTAAATGGGTGAGGTTTTTAAACTCTATAGCTTCTATAGCTTTTACCATCTTTTGGTATTTTTTTATAGGAATAAGTTCTAATACATCTATTTCACCTGACGGAATATAACTTGCCAAATGACTTTCTACAGTCCCCGAAGTTAAACTTCTTTCTATGGCAATTTCTTTGATAGCTAGACCTTTTTTAAATAACTCAAAAGAGATTTGTTTGGTGGATTTTTTATCCTCTTTTTTTTGTTCGTTGAACTTATTAATTCGGTTTTCTTCGCAATAAATTTCAATTGCTGCAAGGATCTCCTCTCCATATTTCTTTACCCGTATCTTTCCCATTCCGTTTACTTTTAATAAGGCTTTCTCGTTTCTTGGTAATTCATCACAAATAGCATACAAGGTCTCTTGGGTAAAAATTTGAAAATGAGGAATCTTCGCTGCTTTTGATATATCATCTCGTAGCTCTCGTAATTTGAGGGCTAAAATGGGATCTCTTTTAGAGCTTAATTTTTTCTTTTTTGTTGGAGCTGTTTTTTGCAAAACCGAATCTGCTCTCACTTTTAAGTATGGCTGTACTTTAAACCCTTCAGTCATCTTTTTTAAGGCAAAAACTTTTTCACTTAGCACTTCTTGTAACCTATCAAACTGCGTTGTAAAATCTTTTTTTACAGCTTTGTTATCAGAAGAAAAAGAGATGCTAGCCATAGGCTGTACAATATTTTTAATGGTTACAGTAAGAAAATAATCTACCGCTTTTATAAAACGCTCTTGAATTTGAGAACTGTTTTCGGGTAAAACACCATCTTTAGAAATGGCTATTAACTGATTTTTAAATCCATTAGAAACCTTCATCAAGGCAACAATACCGTCATCTTTTATAACTTGTAAATAATCAATGATGTTTCCTTTGATACTGGTTCTATTTTTGTAAAAGACATCTATCAATCTAGTTATTGGATACAAGAATAATTGATAGTCAAATAATTCTGAGATTAAATTTAATTGAAACTGTATTTCAGAGGCTGTTAAGATAGTCTCATCTGGGAGGTTTTCTTCAACTTCTTTGTTAAAAACACGCACAGTGTTATCATTAATAATAGCGTTACTAGTAATGGGTGTTTTTAAAACCAAACCTTCTAAAGAGGTACACCTACTGAGGGCTACATAGGTTTGTCCGTGCGCAAAAGATGCTTCAGCATCTATAATCGCTTTCTCAAAAGTTAACCCCTGGCTTTTATGAATGGTGATGGCCCAGGCCAAGCGTAAGGGAATTTGGGTAAAGGTTCCTACAATGTCTTCTTTTAACTCTTTTGTTTCTTCGTTAATAGAATAATTAACCGTGTCCCATTGTTCTTTTTCTGTGATAATTTCATCAATTTCATTGGCACATTGTACAGTTACGTTTTCTCTAGAAATGTCTGTTATGACCCCTATTTTACCGTTGTAATATCTTTTTTCTGGCGATGAGTCATTTTTAATAAACATGACTTGTGCACCAACTTTTAAAGCTAATTTTTCATCGTTAGGAAACGCATTTTCATTAAATTTACCAGACACCTCTGCCTCAAAAAAATAATTTTTTGTATTCAGTTTATTTAGTTCAGAATCATTTATTATGCTCGCTCTTCTATTGTGAGTAGTAAGAGTAATATAGCCTTCATCTTTATGTGGAGAAAAACTTGGATGGTAGCGTTCATTTAAAATAGCAGCAGAGGATTCAGACAATTGATCATTTCTGATTTCATTTAATATTTGAATAAAATCTTCATTTTTCTGTCTATAAATATGTTGTAATTCTATGGCTACTACTTTTGCTTCTTGAAAAGCGTTGGCACTAAAAAAATAAACAGTATTGTAATGTTGTTGTAGTAAACTCCATTCATTTGGTTTTACTACGGGAGCTAATTGTTGCAGGTCTCCAATCATTAAAATTTGAACTCCGCCAAAAACTTTGTGCTTGTTTTTATACCTTCGCAGAACTTGATCTATGCCATCTAATACATCTGCACGTACCATGCTTATTTCATCTATAATCACCAAATCTAAGGATTTGATGATGTCTATTTTAGTCTTGGAAAACTTACGTTGTTGGTTAGAAGTTTGGGCGATTTGGTTAGGTAAAATGGGACCAAAAGGCATTTGAAAAAAAGAATGAATGGTAACACCTTTTGCATTAATGGCAGCCACACCAGTAGGTGCTACAACAACAATTCTTTTTAGTGATGCTGCCTTTACGTTGTGTAAAAAAGTAGTTTTACCCGTACCTGCTTTTCCAGTAATAAAAAGATTTCTATCAGTTTTCTCAATAAATTGGAAGGCCAGATCTAGCTCAGCATTTTTAGGCATTTCAGCTTTTTGTAGCAAGATACCTAATTATCGGCTATTTGCTAAAAAAAATGTGTGAGTAAAATGAGATCTATTTATAAGGATTTCATATGTGCGTCTTCTAAGCTTTGCTTGACATGACAGACATTTATACTGCCATAAATTTTTTAATCCTACCTAGTTTTTCTATTTTCTATAATTTAGTGCTGGAGGTCTATCGCCTAAAAGAGGTTTATAAATAAAATTCACCCCTCTTCGATTTTTAAATTCTACTTTTGCTTTCACAATTAATTCTTGATTTTTAAATAAATCTATGACTGTTGCCGTAATAGTTTTTGCTGCAACCATCATCCCTTTTTCACCTATTGAGGTACCACCAGCAGCAACCGCTTGCCAACTATGAGCAGAAGTTCCAGGAACCCAAGTTGCAGTTCCAAAACCAACGGTAGGTACTACAAAACTAACATCACCAACATCTGTAGAGCCATAAGCTTGGGCAGTTTCTTTGTAAGGTTGTATATTAACTGCTCTATCCAAATCAGCTTTTGTCTGACCTAAACTAAGGGCTATTTTTTCAGCAAATTCTTTTTCTTCAGCAGAATATGTAACCCCTCCAATAGCAGAAAGATTGTCATGAACAAGTTTTTGTAGACTAAGGTTTGGTAGTAGTTCATGAACTCCATTAATTATTTCATAATCCATAGTTGTACCTGTACCTAAAGCGGCACCTTCACCCGCTTTCACGATTCGATTAAAAATACTACGAACAACATCTCTGCTATTGTGTCTAGAATAATAGTAGACCTCTGCAAAATCTGGAACTACATTTGGTGCTTTACCTCCATCAGTTATTACGTAATGAATTCTTGCTTCTTGTGGCACGTGTTCACGCATCATATTTACCATAGCATTCATGGCTTCAACACCATCTAAAGACGAGCGTCCCTTTTCTGGAGCACCAGCTGCATGGGCAGAAACACCATAAAATCTAAATTTTGCAGAAATATTAGCTAGTGCCGCAGCAGCACTAGCCGCATTTTGCGAGCTTGGGTGCCAGTGTAATGCAATATCAATATCATCAAACAATCCTTCTCTTGCCATATATACTTTTGCACCACCACCTTCTTCTGCAGGGCAACCATAAAATCTAATAGTTCCTTTTTGCTTTGTGCTTTGCATCCATTGTTTTACTGAAATAGCTGCTGCTGCAGACGCTGTTCCAAATAAATGATGACCACAAGCATGACCAGCATCACCATTGGCAGATTTTTTTTCTGGAATAGCTTGTTGAGATAAACCCGGTAAGGCATCAAATTCTCCTAAAATGGCAATGATTGGTAGGCCCGAACCATATTCGGCAATAAAAGCAGTAGGAATATTGGCCACTCCTTTTTTTATGGTAAAACCTTCATTTGATAAGGTTTCTTGTAAAAGAGAAGAACTTTGCTCTTCTAAATACCCCATTTCTGCTAAATTCCATATTTGCATTGCTATAGACCCATATTTTTCACTTTGTGAATCTAGTTTTTTCAACACAGCTATCTTTGTTTTTTGAGCTGAAGTGGCTACAGAAAATAATAACGTTAGTATTAGAATGTTGCTCAATTTTTTCATGACTTTGTAAAATATGATTAGTATCTAAATATACTAAAAATGAATTTTATTAACAGACCTTGGTATAAATATGATTTTTCTCAAATCATGATTAAAGTATTGTAAGGTGAGGGGAAATACATTTTACTATTAACACAGTGAGCAGGGATTTTACATGTAATCTACTATTGACT
>CAZAIL010000130.1:0-5792 GCA_964485155.1 uncultured Flavobacterium sp. | reverse complement strand
ACCCACCTCCTGTTAAAACAATACCTGCGATTAGTTTTCCTTTTTGTGTCTCGTGACCGTAATTTTTAATTTCTAAATAAACATGCTCAATGATTTCTTGTACTCTAGCATGAATGATTTTTGAAAGATTTTTAAGTGTTATCTCTTTTGGCTCTCGTCCTCTTAAACCTGGAATAGAAACAATTTCTGTTTCTTTATTTTCTCCTGGCCAAGCAGATCCAAATTTTATTTTTAACAACTCAGCTTGCTTTTCTATAATAGAGCAGCCTTCTTTTATATCTTCTGTTATAACATTTCCTCCAAAAGGAATTACAGCAGTATGACGAATAATACCATCTTTAAAAATGGCTAAATCTGTTGTACCTCCCCCAATATCAATTAAAGCAACTCCAGCCTCTTTTTCCTCCTGACTCAAAACTGCTGAGGCCGATGCCAATGGTTCTAGAGTAATATCAGACAAATCTAATCCTGCACTTTTTACACATCGACCAATATTTCTAATAGATGAAACTTGCCCAACAACAACGTGAAAATTTGCTTCTAATCTTCCACCATACATTCCTATAGGCTCTTTTATTTCTGATTGACTATCAACCTTAAATTCTTGCGGTAGTACATGAATGATTTCTTCACCAGGTAACATGACTAACTTATGAACCTGATTAACTAGGTTTTCAATATCATTTTCATCAATTACTTCATCTGCATTAGACCTTGTTATGTAATCACTATGGTGTAAACTACGTATGTGTTGACCCGCTATACCAACAACAACATTTTCAATCTTACGTCCAGATATGCTCTCAGATTCCTCAACTGCTTGCTGTATAGATTGTATTGTTTGAGTAATATTACTAACAACTCCTCTTTTGACTCCTAAACTTTTGGCTTTACCAATACCTAAAATTTCTAGTTTTCCGTATTCATTTTTACTCCCAATCATAGCTACAATCTTAGTTGTACCTATATCTAAACCAACGGCTATTTTATTATTTTCCATCTCTATTCTTTTACACCAACAACTTGGTTACGATACTTAACGTTTATGGTTTTGTAATTATGTATTGTACTATCTAAAAAAACTTTACTATAAAATGCTTTTAATTTTTTTATTTTATTGTCGATTTGATCCAACTTACCAAACTCAACCCTATAATTACCACTTCTTACTGTCATTATGTATTCATTATTGGCCTGTAAATGGATTCCAGTGATTTCTTTATTCAAAAAATCATCATTCGATATTTTTTTTAGCAACACCATTAATTTCCTCAAATCACTCTGATTATCAACCTTAGTAATTAAAGGAACTCTAGCTGAATAATTTTGAGAAACAGGAACTTTTAATGCTTGTGAATCAATATAGTAAGATGAATTACCAGTAAGTATTCTAGCAATAGGTTGCCTTTGTTTTATCAAGGAATTTAGAGTCCCATCTATACTAATAAAAAGTGATACTTTTTCTATATATGGGTTTCCTAAAACCTTTTGTTCTAACATGTATAAATCTATCACAGATTTTGCTTGTTTTTGTAACCTTTCATTGTTTTGTATTAACAATTTATTAACCATCGATTGTGTTAAAAAATAGGGACCATCAGATTCAAATTGAACATCTATTTTATTGATAATTTTTTCTGAATTTCTAGTATTAGAGAAACCATATAAAAAAGCAACTAACCCAATTAAAACAAGGTGTAGTATATATTTTATGATTCTTTTTAACATCATAATTTAACTTTATATATTAAGTCATTTTTAACCTCTTCAACCATCATTCCAATATCTCCAGCACCCAACATTATAACTATAGTAGCTTCAGAATTTTTAATATCTTTTACTAAAAAATTTTTATACGTGATTTTTTTATTCTTGTTAGTGATTTTTTCAAGAAGCCAAGAAGAAGTGACACCTTCAATAGGCATTTCTCTAGCTGGATAAATATCTAATAATAGTATTTCATCAAACCTAGACAAGCTGAGGGCAAAATCTTCTATAAAGTCTCTAGTTCTAGAAAATAAATGTGGCTGAAAAACAACTGCATTTTTTTGAGTTGGATACATTTCTTTGATAGATTCATATACTGCATCTATTTCTGTTGGATGATGTGCATAGTCATCAATTAAAGTCAATGAATCTGATTTAATTTTATAAGAAAAACGCCTTTCGACTCCTTTAAACGTTTGTAACGATTTTTTAATATTTTTCAGAGGAATTCCATAACAATCAGCCATAGCTAAAGCGGCCAAAGCATTCATCATATTGTGTTTTCCAGGTAATAAAAAAACAATTTCTTTTATGTGATTATTAGGAGTTGTAACATCAAAAATATAATTGCCATTGCGAATAATAATATTTGAAATTTTATAGTCTGCATCTTCATTAATAGCATAACTTAAACCACTCACTTTGGATCCTTTAGCAACGATCAAGACATCTGAAACCTTGTTTGCAAATTCCTGAAAAGACTCTTCTAGAGCAGCATGTTCTCCATAAATATCCAAATGATCTGCATCCATAGAAGTAATACAAGCAATATTTGGTGAAAGGTTTAAAAATGATTTATCGTATTCATCTGCTTCAACAACTGAAATTTTATCTGCTCCTAAAATTAAATTAGAATGATAATTTTCTGAGATGCCTCCCAAAAAGCTTGTGGCATTATAAGGCTGCATAATGTGACCTAAAATAGCAGATGTTGTTGTTTTTCCATGTGTTCCTGCAACTGCAAAACAGAATGTATTCTTTGTTATCATACCTAAAACCTCTGCACGTTTCATAACTTGAAAATTCTGATTGAGAAAGAAGTTTAATTCTAAATGATTCGCTGGAATTGCTGGGGTATAAACAACTAGTGTAGTTGTTTTATTCTTGAATAGTTCTGGAATTGATTCTAGAGAATCATTAAAATGAATTTCTATTCCAAGTTTTTCTAGATTTGCAGTATTGTTAGTTGGCAACTTATCATATCCTGCAACTTTTTTTGCTGTTGCACTAAAATACCTAGCTAAAGCACTCATTCCGATACCTCCTATACCAATAAAATAAACGTTATGTATCTCTTTTAAATTCAAAAATTTAATAACTTTTCGACTTGACTTATAATTTTATTTGTAGCATCTGGTAATGCCAATTCTTTTATATTTTGACTAAGACTCTCTTGCTTTCCCTCATCTTTTAATAAAGTCTCAAAAACAATAGGAAATGTATTTAATTCTGATTCTCTTAACAAAATAGCACCATGCTTTTCTACAATAGATTTTGCGTTTTTAGTTTGATGGTCTTCCGCCACGTTTGGTGATGGAATAAAAATAGTTGGCTTTCCTACAATACATAATTCCGAGACAGAACTCGCTCCAGCTCTTGAAATAATGATATCAGCTGCAGCATATGCTAAATCCATTTTTTTAATGAAAGCGTGAACAGAAACATTCTTATTCTCGTTGTATTTACTATATGTATCATAATATAATTTTCCGCATTGCCAAATAATTTGAACTTTATGTTCTTTAAAAAACAAAAGGTTTTGCTCAATTAATTCATTTATTTTTCTTGCTCCTAAACTACCTCCAAGAACTAATATTGTTTTTCTTTTTTTTATTAATGCAAACAAATCATTTGCTTTTTTAATCTTTTCTTTTAAATGAATTGATAACAAACTAGCCCTTACTGGATTTCCTGTTTTTATGATTTTTCCCTCTGGAAAATAATATTCTAATCCGTCATAAGCAACACAAACAATCTTAGATTTTTTACTTAATAATTTATTGGTAATTCCTGGATAGGAATTTTGTTCCTGAATTAATGTTGGAATTTTTCTTCTATTGGCCATTATTAATGTCGGTCCGCTCGCAAACCCACCAGTTCCAATAACAATATCTGGCTTAAATTGTTTGATTATTTTTCCTGCTTTTAATAAACTATGTAGCAATTTAAAAGGAAATAATAGGTTCTTAAAAGTTAGTTTTCTTTGAATTCCTGAAATCCATAATCCTTTTATTTGATAACCTGCTTGAGGTACTTTCTCCATCTCCATTTTATCTTTTGCACCAACAAATAAAAAATTAGCAGCTGGGTACCTTAGCCTTAATTCATTTGCTATGGCAATAGCAGGGAAAATATGACCGCCTGTACCACCTCCACTAATTAATATATTAATCGATTGCTTCATGTAAAATATCCAAGGGGTTATCATCTAAAATTGTTTCTTCCGTCTCTTCTTTTGATGCACTAACACTAAGAATCATTCCTAATGCAAAGCATGTCATCCAAATAGAAGTTCCACCACTGCTAATTAACGGTAATGTTTGCCCTGTTACAGGGAATAAATTCGTGGCTACAGCCATGTTGATTACTGCTTGAAATATGATCGGTAAACCAACTCCAATAACGAGTAAGGTTCCAAATATTGTTGTTGCTTTTTTGACTGTAATAAATATTCTAAATAGTAATAAAAAATACACAAACACAATAAGAATAGCTCCCACCAATCCATATTCTTCAACAATAATAGCATATATGAAATCCGACGATGATTGTGGTAGAAAATTTTTCTGAATACTTTTACCAGGGCCTTTTCCTAAAGGACCACCAGTGGCAATAGCTATTTTTGCTTTTGCTACTTGATATGATTCTTGACCTCCAGATTTATAAAAATTTTCTATTCTATTTCCCCATGTATTCACTCTATTTGGCATAGCATCCGGAAATGCTTTTACTGTTAAAACAAATAGTGACAAAATTAAAATTCCTACTCCTAAAATATATCCTATGTATTTTATTGGATACCCACCAACATAAGTAACTACAAGAATCATCAAAAAAATAATTGCTGTAGTAGAAAAATTTGCTGGTAATATTAGTATTAAAATTAAAGCAACTGGCGACCATAATTGCAATAAACTTTCTTTAAATATTATTGTAATATCTTTGTTTTTAGCTAAATATCTTGCAGTATAAACCATTAAAACCAAGCCTGCCAATGTTGAGGTTTGAAACCCTACCCCAATAAACGGAATACTAATCCATCTACTTGCATAAGTACCTCCAATAGTTGTTCCTTGAGCAAGTGTATATATCAATAAGAAAAAAACAACCGGCAATAATAAAACAGAACCTCCACTAAAGTATCTATAAGGAATTTTATGAACTGCATAAATAATAGCAAATCCCATTATTAATAAGACAACATGTTTTACCAAGTACCCAAGAGTAGAACCACCAACAACACTAACTAAATTAGCACTAGCGCTATAAACAGGCATAAAAGAGAACAAAGCCAAAATAGCTACTAAAGCCCAGATGGTTTTATCTCCTTTTATATGTTTAAAAATTCCTTTCACTTATTAATTATATTGCTTGAAATTATTTAAGTAAAAAATCATTATAGATCTCGTACTGCATTTTTAAATTGGCGACCTCTATCTTCATAACTGTCAAATAAATCGAAACTTGCACACGATGGAGATAATAAAACGGTGTCTCCTGCTTGAGATAATTTATAAGCAACTTTAACTGCTTCTTCTGCTCCTGCAGTTTCAATCATCATATCTACCACGTTTGAAAAAACAGCTATTAGTTTTTCGTTGTCTTCACCCAAACAAACGATCGCTTTTACTTTTTCTCTAACTAACGGTAATAAATCTTGATAATCATTACCTTTATCAACACCTCCTACAATCCAAACTGTTGGTTGATCCATGCATTCTAAAGCATAGAAAGTAGCATTTACATTGGTAGCTTTAGAATCATTTATAAATTGAATGCCATTTACTTTTTGTACATTTTCTAGT
>CAZAIL010000129.1:0-5867 GCA_964485155.1 uncultured Flavobacterium sp. | reverse complement strand
CTTTTACCTCTATCTTGGACGTGAGCGGGAAATCTACCCCATAGTTAGCCCTACAAAAAGATACTATCTCCTTGGCAGTTCCTGGCTCTTGGCCACCAAACTGATTGCAAGGCAAGCCAATAATCACAAGTTTATCTTTATAGGTCTTGTACAGCTCCTGCAAGGCGTCATACTGTGAGGTAAACCCACACTTTGAGGCTACATTAACAAAGAGTATTTTTTTGCCCTTATATTGGCTTAAATCCAGAGGAGCTCCAGAGATATCTGTAAGGGATATGTCATATATAGATTGAGAAGGCGCTGAGGTATCTTGGTTTTGAGCGGCGGTTAAAGTGCAAATGAGCAATAAACTAACAAGTATTTTACTTAACATATTATTTTTTATTGCAAAGGTAAGGAGGCTTTACCATAAAGCTGCCAGAGTAGCTTTTTTTTAACAAAGAATTATGTGGGGTATGTTTTATGTAGCATCTTCTTTTAATCAAGATTTAAGTAATTGGGACGTAAGCTATGTTTATTACTGTGCTCAATTTAGTCAATAGGCATCGTCTTGGATACTCCCCCAACCGGGCTTTTTGTTCTGCGACCCTAATAAATGAAACACTTAATCCAAAACACAGCCCTTGCAGAAATGTAGGGTTTTTTTATTGGACTTGGTATAAAAAGGGTTGTTTAAAATGACACATCTGTTCAAAAAAAACCAATTTGGAAAGCACCCTTGGTTCACTTAGTTGTTTTTTTGATACTAATAAACTAAATAATATTACTTTTTTTTTGTTGAATTTGTGTCTGGAAATCTTCCCCAGTTTCCACCTCCGTCATAGTCGACTGGATTATCATCATCAATATTTGTGGAATTTTCTCTAAGTTGTTTTTTAGTATTTTTGGAAATGTTCCAAATTAAAAAAAACAGATATACTGAAAATATAACAAAACCTACGGCAAAAAATAATATACTCATAAGCTTTTTTTTTTGAATCTGATTAGCAGCTATTAAAATTTAGAAAAAGTAAATTTAACCCTTTTTTATGTCTTTATTAATGTCCTTTTCGACAGATTTAATGTATTTTTTTCTTTTTTCATCGGATACAAATGGCACTGACCAAAATTGTTTAGTTTTTGAAAAAAGGGAGTATCTCCATCCAAAAACAAAAGTATAAACTCCCATAACCAATCTAAGTTTTACAGAATTTAAGTAAAGTGTTAATACAGGGATTGCAGGAGCACCATGTGTAACGTAGGTTCTTACTTTTTTTGTTTTTAAAAGAGGTTTTGGATACGCATATAGTTTTGTAATATTAATAAATTCATAGGCATATCCTGGTGTAAAAACTTCATCAAAAAAAATCTCCATTCTAGGTGTTAATCGGAACCACCAAACAGGAGAAATAATGTAAATTCTATCACACCAGGTAACCATTTCCTTATATTCTGATATTAATTTTTCTCTAGGTCTAGTAAAACTATCTCTATACAAATCAATAATCTTTGTTTCTTCATTATTTTTTTTCAAGGTATTTTTAATTGTTAAAAAAATTCCGCTGTAGCAAAAAGAGTTTTCATTTGGATGACCAATTATAAGTAAGTTTTTCATTTAATTTATAGTTAATGAATTTTTCAAATTATTTAGTATCTTTTTTAAAATAGTCTAATTTAGCTTTAAGTTGTGTTCTGCCAATAATTAGCGCAGCTGTTATAATAATGATATTTTTAATGATGTATTGCCCCTCAAGAGTTGGTAGTAAAGGATTTGAATTTTGAAAAGTCACTTCTGGTAATATCACTAAAGGCAGAAATGTTCCTGTCATTTGAAGTAACAACAAGATCATTGCAAAAAAAGTAGTTTTTCTGAACAAAAAAAAGATAGCAATACAAACCTCCCAATAACCAATTATTACAGTCCATGTCACAGCATCAAAAAAAGGCATCCAGAAGACAGTGTCTTTAACTAATTCTTGTGCTGGAGATAAATAAATTATCTTTAGAAAACCAAACCAGAAAAAAATCACAAACAAAGGTATTCTTACTAAGAAATCATTGGTGCTAAATCTATACATGTCTATTATATTTTTTTTAAAAATATAACTATTTGTTGATTAAGAAAAGTGATTTTAACTTTTTAAGCTAAGTTTTTTTTAAATAATTTTTCAAGGTTTCTGTTTTAAAAACAAGCAATGACTTTTTTAATAAATTCTAACTATTTTCATTGTTTTTTTTTAGTCTCTTACAAAGAATAGAACTCACACAAATATTAAAGTGTACGAATATGGTAAATTATATTAATTATTTTTCAAATCTAATCTTTGCTGGAACAAAATAGGAACTCCTATAAATTGAGTTTTTAAAATGTATATGGCTAATTATTTAAATAAAAACCTCCCTTTCGGAGGTTTTTATTCTAAGTGTATTCTAATTTTTTTATTTCATAGTAGCTGGAGAACTTAACTCAGGAACTAGAACTTGATGTCTAATTTTTCTACCATTAGGCAGTAAGCTCTCATCAACTTTTTGTGAATCTTGCTCATAGGCATCTTTTCCATAAAGTTCGTCGTATTTTGCAATCATATCAGTAAGTGGCTTTCCATAGTCATTACTCTGACCGGTAAAGTTTTTATGATGAAATCTTATTTGTACAACGTTTCCATCGCAACCAGAGTTACAATACAAAACATTCATATTTTGTTCAAAATTTGATGCGACCATTGCTTTTTTTACACGCTCTCTAAACCTCCAAAAATCTTTTTCTCCAGAATCTTTATAATTGTAATAAATAACTCTTCTATGGTTTTGTCTTTCAGTATTTTTACTATTATAAGACATGTCTTCATTCATAGACCACATATAGTTTCCTATAGACTTGTGTAATGAACCAACTTTCTTTTGCCACCAATTATTACCTTCTGTATCAACCTTATCTAATTCTTGTATAGAATCTGCTACCTGCATTCGTATAAAATTTTGTGCATTTTTACCAGTTAATATTTGAAAAGTTAAATAGTTGGCCTGCCCTTTTTTGCTATTGTACATTTTTGTTTTTTCAGCAACCCCTTCCATGAATTCTTCCATGTTTTCTTGATCTACTGTTAATAATCTCGCTTGAATGATTTGAGCATTCATTGCTGAAATTGCAAAAGCAAAAGACAGCGTTAAAATAATTTTTTTCATTTGATGTTTTTTAGTATTAATTAATAATTCAATAGATTCAAATATAACAATTATTAATTGTTTTAAGCAATTAATAATTGTTATATTAAATTTATTTATACTAAAGTAATAATATTGAGGTGCTTTATTATTTAAGTTTAGGACCTCTAGTAAATTTAA
Source organism: uncultured Flavobacterium sp. (assembly GCA_964485155.1). Lineage (GTDB taxonomy): Bacteria > Bacteroidota > Bacteroidia > Flavobacteriales > Flavobacteriaceae > Polaribacter. The sequence continues at coordinate 2,543 of CAZAIL010000129.1, read as the reverse complement.
GAAATAGGATCCAATAAATATTTTGGAGATATAGAATTTGTGCGTTATGTAATATTCTTTGCTAAATAGGATTTAAGAATTCTTTGTACATCTCTATTGTCTTTTTGAGGTTTTACATGCAATTGATAATCATTGGGTTCTTCCATCTTAATGTCCTTGTCAATATATCCAAACCCTTGATAAATTCCATTTAGAATTAACACAAATCCAATCTCTTTGTGATTCCTCCCTTTTTCTTTGATGACTAAGTTTTCTGTTTGTAAGCCCAAAGATTTGATAGCTTTATGTACTCTTTTGTTATAGCTTTCTGCGGCTTCTTCTCCAGAACAGACTCCTTTACATTGTTTAAGTTGATAATGAAAGCAAGCATTTACATTGGTTTGTAGATGACAGTATTTTGGACAAAGTTCAAACTCCTCACATACTTTTTCTAGCATACTTCTACAGGCTGCTAGCGAGTAGAATTTCATGATTGGATTGGGAGTCAATTTTAATCGATTATAGGCCAAATGTACAATCCCTTTTTGATCCTCATAGGAAAATAATCCAACGGCTTCGCCAGCTTTTCTTTGAGCTCTATTAAATTTAGGATATAGGTGTTTTATTTCTGATGATTCATGTAAAAGTGCCACTAGCTCACTACCAGTTTTTGTAAAAGAAATATCAGCAGTTTCCAAGCACATGGTTATTTCTTTTTTCTTTTTATCATAAAAATGACTGATCACTCGTTGCTTTATGTTGTTAGCTTTTCCGACATAAATTACTTCTTTTTGAAGATTTTTAAAATAATAAACACCGTGTACTTCAGGTAAATTATCTACAACTTGTTTGTCTAATAAAGGAGGTAAGGTGGCTTCTCTAGATTTAGCATTTAAAAAACTATTGATGGTAAATTTATCATCCCTTTTTAGCAGTCTCCTAAATAGTTCTACGGTAGCTTCAGCATCTCCTTTTGCTCTGTGTCTAGCAGCAATTTCAATACCTTCAGCAGTACAAATATTTCCTAAGCTATAAGATGGTAATCCGGGAATTATTTTACGAGAGAGTCTTACAGTACAGAGTTTTTTTCGTTTAAAATCAAAGCCTAGGCTTTTAAATTCATCTCTAATAATATTGTAATCGAAGTTTACGTTATGAGCCACAAAAATGGTGTCTTTTGTGATCTCTTCTACTTTTTTAGCAAGCTCATAAAATTTTGGAGCAGTTCTTACCATAGCATCAGTGATGCCCGTCAGATTTGTAATAAAATTAGGAATTGGTTGTTCTGGGTTTACCAAGGAAGTAAACTCATTAATTATTTTTTCACCATCAAAAAGAAAGACAGATATTTCTGTTATTTTCTGACCTCTATAACCATTTCCAGTGGTTTCTATATCAACAACTGAATACAATCTTACGCTATTTGATTTTTAAGATTTGCAATTGTTTCAGTAGGATTTTCACTTTTAAAAACATAGCTCCCTGCAACCAAAACATCAGCACCAGCCTCAACAAGTTCACTTGCATTTTTGTTTGTAACTCCACCATCAATTTCTATCCGGCAGTTAGACTCAGAAAACTCGATTAGATGTTTTAGTTGAGATACTTTTTTGTAAGTGTTTTCTATGAAAGACTGTCCGCCAAAACCAGGATTAACACTCATAATACATGCCAGATCTAAGTCAGCGATCACATCTTCTAATACAGCAACAGGTGTGTGCGGGTTTAAAGCCACACCGGCTTTCATACCAGTAGCTTTAATAGCTTGGATGGTTCTATGTAAATGAGTACAAGCTTCATAATGAACGGTTAAAATAGTAGCTCCTAGATCTGCAAAAGTTTGAATATATTGATCTGGGTTTACAATCATTAAATGCACATCAATTGTTTTTGTAGCGTGTTTAGAAATTGCTTTTAAAACAGGCATTCCAAAAGAAATATTAGGTACAAAAACACCATCCATAATGTCGATATGAAACCAATCTGCATCACTAGCATTCACCATTTCTATGTCTCTTTGCAAATTTGCGAAATCTGCTGCTAAAATTGAAGGTGCTATTAATTTACTCATATCGTATTAGATTTGTTTGTGACGTAAAAATAAGGATATAAAAAAGAAAACTCCCGAAGAATTTTCGAGAGTTTTTAATGTTTTATTGACAATTTTAAATCCTTATTTAAGCATGAGTGAGATACTTAAAAATGGTCTATGACCACTAGCCTAGATATGTCATTAAAATCTTACTTCTAGAAGTGTGTTTCAATCTTCTAATAGCTTTTTCTTTAATCTGACGAACACGTTCACGAGTTAAATCAAACGTTTCACCAATTTCTTCTAAGGTCATTGGTTGGTGTTCACCAAGTCCAAAGTATAATTTTACGACATCTGCTTCACGAGGAGTTAAGGTTTCTAAAGCTCTATTTATTTCTATACGTAAAGATTCATGTAATAGTTTTCTATCTGGGTTAGGTGATTCTCCAGAATTTAATACATCGTATAAATTAGAGTCTTCTCCTTCTATTAATGGAGCATCCATAGATACATGACGACCAGAATTTTTCAT
>CAZAIL010000128.1:0-5875 GCA_964485155.1 uncultured Flavobacterium sp. | reverse complement strand
ATATTAAAATTCGATTTAGTTTTTACAATTGATATTGATTTAGAAAAATTAATCAAAAATTGAACTGTTTCTTGTTTAGGTTGCTTCTCAAATTGAGAAGGCTTTTCTGAGTAAATTTGCTTCATACGTTATGTAAATAATTGTTATTTAACTAAATAACGAAACCAAATTAAATTTATTGTTAATCAATTAAAATTATTTTATTTTTTTCAATAATTTTTCTCAAATTTATCAATGCATATCTCATTCTACCTAATGCAGTATTAATACTTACACCAGTGTTTTCACTAATTTCTTTAAAGCTCATATCTTTATACATACGCATGATTAAGACCTCTTTTTGTTCTTCTGGTAATTCTTTTACCAATTCTCTAACATCAGATAATATTTGCTCTTTAATTAATTGTTTTTCAACATTTAAACTTCCATCACTAATTACGGAGAAAATGTCAAATTCGTCTGTATTCTTAAAAGAACGCATTCTATTTGATTTTCTAAAATGATCAATAATTAAATTATGAGAAATACGCATTACCCAGGGTAAAAACTTACCCTCTTCATTATAATTTCCAAGCTTTAAAGTCCTAATTACTTTGATAAAAGTGTCTTGAAAAACATCTTCTGTGATATCCCTATCCTGAACTTTACTATAGATAAATCCATAAAGGCGTTGTTTGTGTTTTTTTATTAAAGTTTCTAAACTTTTCTCACAGCCTTGGATATAGTTACTTACTAAGATACTGTCTGGTATAGCATTTTTAAACATTTTGTATTACTTTATGAAAAGCTATGAGAGCTTTTCTGTTAATTTTTAAACTAAACTAAAAGTAATTTTTTGCTATATATTTATAATTTAAGAATATTTACACATCAAATATAAAAAATTATTTCTTTGAAAAACAAATTTTTAACAAATTATAATTCAATTAATTAAAAAAAAAGTCAAAAATTCATTAATTTTATAGCTTGCTTTTAAAACATATGAACAAAGATTTATCAAGTGTAAGTCCAAAAGAAAACATCATTATTAAAGGGGCTAGACTCCATAATTTAAAAAATATTGATGTTGTTATACCTAGAAATAAGTTAGTTGTTATTACTGGATTGTCTGGTTCAGGAAAATCTACACTAGCCTTTGACACTTTGTACGCTGAAGGTCAGCGAAGATATGTAGAAAGCTTGTCTTCTTATGCTCGTCAGTTTTTAGGCAAGCTACACAAGCCCAAGGTAGATTATATCAAAGGAATTTCTCCAGCAATAGCAATAGAACAAAAAGTTAATTCTACCAACCCACGTTCTACTGTTGGTACTTCTACAGAAATTTATGATTACATAAAACTATTATTTGCTAGAATTGGTAAAACTTACTCTCCTATTTCAGGTGAATTAGTTAAAAAACATACTGTTACAGATGTAACAAGTTTTGTAAAAAGTTTTAAAGAAGACACAAAACTACTGTTACTATGCCCTGTTATCATTAATGAGGATAGAGATCTTAATACTGTTTTAAAAGTTTTATCTCAACAAGGGTATGCTCGTATTAAATATGAAGATCAAATCTACCGAATAGATGATCTACCTACTGATAAAAAAAATTATAGTGACTTAAAACTAGTCGTTGATAGGGTTATAGTTAAAGATGATGAAGATTTTTACAATCGTTTGTCTGATGCTATACAAACTGCTTTTTTTGAAGGTAATGGAGTTTGTATCATTCAAAATATAACAGATAATACTAAAACTGAATTTAATAACAAATTTGAGTTAGATGGTGTATTGTTTTATGAACCCAATACACATTTCTTTAGTTTCAACAACCCTTACGGAGCCTGTCCTACTTGTGAAGGTTATGGAAATGTTATTGGAGTTGATGAAGATTTAGTAATTCCCAATACTGGAATCTCCATTTATGATGATGCTATTTTCCCTTTTAGAACAGATTCCTACAGGCACTACAAAGAAGAATTAATAGCACATGCATACAAATTTGATATTCCTATTCACAAACCTTGGTTTGAACTAACAGAAGTACAAAGAAAATTGGTCTGGGAAGGCAACAAAGCATTCTATGGAATTAACCATTTTTTTACCAAACTTGAAGAAAAAAGTTACAAAATTCAAAATAGAGTCATGCTTTCTCGATACAGAGGAAAAACAACTTGTGAAGAGTGCAGTGGAAAAAGATTACGGAAAGAAGCAGATTATGTACTAGTTGGAAAAAAAACTATTTCAGATTTAGTGGGCTTGCCTCTAGATGAATTATATAACTTCTTTAAACTCCTAAAGTTAGATATGTACGAAGAAAAAATAGGAAATCGCCTCTTGAAAGAGATTAATAATCGTTTAGAATTCTTACAGAATGTTGGTTTAAATTATTTAACGCTTAACAGAACCTCGAACTCCTTATCCGGTGGTGAAAGTCAGCGTATAAATCTAGCTACCTCTTTAGGTAGTAGCCTAGTGGGCTCCATGTATATTTTAGACGAACCAAGTATTGGTTTGCATCCAAAAGACACAGAAAGGCTCATAAATGTTTTACAAGACCTACGAAATTTAGGAAATACTGTTATCGTTGTAGAACACGATGAAGACATTATGAAAGCTGCTGATTATATTATAGATATTGGACCTGAGGCAGGGACTTTTGGTGGACATGTAGTTGCAGAAGGTACCTATGACGATATTTTGAAATCTGATTCATTAACTGCAAAATATTTGACAGAAGAATTTCAGATAGAAGTTCCAAAGACAAGAAGAAATTCTAAAAATTTCATACAAGTTATAGGAGCTAGAGAAAATAACTTACAAAATATCAATACAAAGTTTCCTCTAAATAGCTTAACCGTAATTACCGGAGTATCAGGTAGTGGAAAAAGCACCCTAGTTAAGAAAATTTTATATCCTGCTATGCAGAAAAAAATGGCAAGATATGGAGAGAAAATTGGTCAACACACAGAAGTTAATGGTAGTTATGATCAATTAAAACATATAGAATTCATTGATCAAAATCCTATTGGGCGTTCTTCTAGATCAAACCCCGTTACATACATTAAGGCATATGATGATATTAGGGCATTACTATCATCACAGAAAATTTCAAAAATCAGAAATTATAAACCAAAACATTTTTCATTCAATGTAGATGGTGGAAGATGTGAGGTTTGTAAAGGTGAAGGTGTGGTAACTATTGAAATGCAATTTATGGCTGATGTTCACCTGCAATGCGATAACTGTAACGGAAAACGATTCAAAAAAGAAGTTCTTGAAGTTAATTTTGAAGGAAAAAATATTGATGATATTCTAAATTCTACCATCGATGATGCAGTTGCCTTTTTTATCAAACACCAACAAACAAAAATTGCAAATAAATTAAAACCGCTTCAAGATGTTGGATTGGGTTATGTTCAATTAGGACAGTCCTCCTCTACATTATCTGGTGGTGAAGCTCAAAGAATAAAATTAGCCTCTTTCTTAGTAAAAGGAAATACCAAAGACAAAGCACTATTTATTTTTGACGAACCTACTACAGGGCTTCATTTTCATGATATTAAAAAGTTATTAGCCTCTTTTAATGCTTTAATAGATAAAGGGCATTCTATCATAGTAATTGAGCATAATATTGAATTGATAAAATGTGCAGATTATATAATTGATCTTGGTTTGGATGGCGGTAAAAAAGGCGGACAATTAATTTTTGAAGGAACTCCTGAAGAATTAATTAAAAACAAAAAATCATACACAGCTGCCTATTTAAAAGAAAAGCTCTAAAAATTACATTTTTTTATACACTATTAGTTCAGATGAATCAACTACGAATTCTAGATCATATCTTACGAATTCTAAAACACAGCAAATAAAAGAACTATTAGAAACTACATTTAAGTATTACTAACAATAAATGTAGCATCTATGCGTGTATTAATTCCTATTTTCATTTTACTGATAAGCTTCAATGTATCAGCACAAAAAACAGAAAGCCCTTATATAAAAGTCCTTACAAAAGAAGCAATTATTCCTCTAAAAAGTACTAAGGCAGTTGTACAAATCGTTGGAAAAATAGCGTATATAAAAATCACTCAAACCTATCATAATAAGAGCAACAAAGCTATTGAAGCTGAGTATGTATTTCCTTTATCTACCAAAGGAGCAGTACATGGTATGAAAATGAGAATTGGCAACAGATCAACAACTGCCAAAATATATGAAAAAAATACTGCTGAAAAAATTTATAACAACGCTATAAGAGAAGGAAAAAGAGCCAGTAAACTAGCCCAACACAGGCCTAATATATTTCAAATGAGCCTTGGTAATATTCAGCCAAATGATGAAGTATCAATTGAATTACTATACACTGAAATGTTAACACCTGTAGAAGGAGAATATCAATTTATTTTTCCTGGTGTAGTTGGCCCTAGATTTTCAGGAGAAGAAAAAGTGAACAATCCTATAACAATTACTCCCTTCACTCCTACTGGTTTTTCTGAGACTTTTAACTACGATATTAATGTGAACATTCGAACTGGATCCATTATTCAATATGTAAACTCTAGCAGTCATGATATAAAAGTTCACTATCCAAATGCATTATCGGCAGAGCTTAGCTTATCTAAAAATAATGTAAATCCTGCAAACAGAGATTTTATCCTAAATTATACTATTAGGGCTTCTGAAATTGAACCAGGATTATTATTGTATGAAGGAAAAGACGAAAATTTCTTTTCACTAATGATTGAGCCTCCAAAAAAAGTAATCACAGAAAAAATACCTGCTAGAGAATATATTTTTATAGTTGATGTTTCAGGATCTATGATGGGATATCCTATTGACGTTACGAAATCATTACTTAAAAATTTATTAGGAGATTTAAAACAAACAGATGTTTTTAACATTTTGCTATTCTCTGCAGAAAATAAAGTATTTCAAAACAGCCCAGTATATGCTAATGAGGAAAACATTAAAAAGGCACTTCAATTTTTAAATGGTACATTTTCAAATTATGGAAAAGGAACACATCTCTTAGATGCATTAAAAAAAGCCTATCAACTTCCAAGAAAAATAAATACTTCTGCTAGAACCATGGTAGTTATAACTGATGGATATGTAACTGTTGAAAAAGAAGCCTTCCAGTTAATTGAAAACAACTTAAACAAAGCTAATGTTGTAAGTTTTGGAATTGGAAATGGAGTTAATAGATTTTTAATAGAAGGAATGGCCAAAGTAGGGCAAAGTAACTCCTTTATCGCTACATCTAAAGAAGAAGCATATAAGGTATCTAAAACATTTAAAAAGTACATTTCTTCACCTCTATTGACGCAAATTAAGCTTAAACAAAACAATTTTGAAATGTATGATGTAAGTCCAAAATCTATACCTGATGTTTTTTCAGACAGACCAATAATGATTTATGGAAAATATAAAGGAACTGCTACTGGTTGTATAGAAATTTCAGGATATCAAGGAACTACTAAAGTAATTAAAACCATAAAGATCAAAAACAGCAGCTTAAGCTCAAATAATAAGGTTTTAAAATACCTATGGGCTAGAAAAAAAATAGAACAGTTAGACGATTATAGAACTCATTTTGGTGACGATGTAAAAGACCAAGTCATTGCCTTAGGCTTAGCTTATAATCTAGCAACAAAATACACTTCCTTTATAGCTATAGACAATGAAAAAGTTTCTAATAAGGAAACATTAAAAACCATTGAACAACTATTGCCAATGACCTTAGGTGTTGGATTTTCATCTGTAGGTGCAGAAGCTGAAATAAAAGGAAAAACTGTTTTACAAAGAGAATTTACTATCACTATCAAATCAGAGATAAAGAATCCTAAAAAACTAAAAAAATGGCTATTAAACAGCTATTCTAAAATCA
>CAZAIL010000127.1:0-6135 GCA_964485155.1 uncultured Flavobacterium sp. | reverse complement strand
CGTTTTCAGAATTCAAAGACATGAAAAGTATAGACAGAGTAACACTCATGTCTATCTTAGAAGAAGTTTTTAGAGCTGCTCTAAAACGTAAGTTTGGGTCAGATGACAATTTTGACATTATTATAAATCCTGACAAAGGAGATTTGGAAATTTGGAGAAATAGAGTTGTTGTAGCTGATGATGAAGCAGAAGATGACAACGAAGAAATTGAAATAACAGAAGCTAAAAAAATTGAACCAGATTTTGAAATTGGCGAAGATGTTTCTGAAGAGGTAAAGTTATATGACCTTGGGCGAAGAGCAATTCTGGCATTACGTCAAAATCTAATTTCAAAAATTCAGGAGCACGATAGTACAAATATCTTCAAACACTTTAAGGATTTAGAAGGAGATATATATAGTGCTGAGGTTCATCACATTCGTCATAATGCAATTATTCTATTAGATGATGATGGAAATGAAATTGTTCTCCCAAAAAGTGAACAAATAAGATCAGATTTTTTTAGAAAGGGAGATTCTGTAAGAGGTGTTATAAAAACAGTAGAATTAAGAGGGAACAAACCCGCAATTATTCTATCAAGAACTTCGCCAGAATTTCTAATAAAATTATTTGAGCAAGAAATTCCGGAAGTATTTGATGGATTAATTACTGTTGAAAGAGTAGCTAGAATTCCAGGAGAAAAAGCAAAAGTAGCAGTAGATTCTTACGATGATAGAATAGACCCAGTTGGAGCATGTGTTGGAATGAAAGGTTCAAGAATTCACGGAATTGTTCGCGAATTAGGAAATGAGAACATAGATGTTATCAATTACACAAAAAATGAACAACTATTTATTTCAAGAGCTTTAAGTCCTGCCAAAGTTGTTTCTATGGAAATTGAAGAATATGAAGAAGAAAGAAATGGAAAAAAAGGACGTGTAAACGTTTTCTTGAAACCAGAAGAAGTATCTAAAGCCATTGGTAAAGGAGGAGTAAATATTCGTTTAGCAAGTGAGTTAACCAAGTACGATATAGATGTTCAAAGAGAAGGTTTAGAGGAAGAAGATGTTGAGTTAACAGAGTTTAGAGATGAAATTGAAGCCTGGGTTATTCAAGAATTTAAAAATATTGGTTTAGATACAGCAAAAAGTGTCCTAGATGCCTCTGTTGAGGAACTGTTAAAGAGAACTGATTTAGAAGAAGAAACAATCTTAGATGTTCAGAGAATCTTAAAAGAAGAATTCGAAGAATAACTATCAATAAAAAATAATACTTTTACAAATAAAAGGTTAACAAGAGTATATGTCGGAAAGTAGAACAATGAGACTAAACAAAGTACTTAGAGAATTAAATATCTCTCTAGATAGAGCTGTAGAGTATCTTGCGAAAAACGGTCATGAGATCGACGCAAGACCAACTACAAAAATATCAAGTGAAATATATCAAGTACTTCAAGATGGTTTCCAAACAGATGCTAACAAAAAAGCTGCATCAAAAGAAGTAGGCGAAGAAAAGAGAAAAGAGAAAGAAGCAATTAGGATTGAGCTTGATGCAAAAATTGAAAGAAAAAGACTAGAAGCTGAGAAGAAGGAAGAGGTTTTAAAGGCTAAATCAGAAAAATTACAAATAAAGACGGTTGGTAAAATAGATATCGCACCCAAGAAAGCCGTAGCAAAACCAGCACCGATTTCTGTTGAAACTCCAAAGGTTACAGTTAAAGAAGAAAAGCCAGCTACTAAAGTCGAAGAAAAAAAGCCAGAAGAAGCTCCAAAAGTAGAAAAAAAAGTGACTGAAGTTCCTTCTAAAAAAGTTTTAGAAGAAAAACAGGAAGTAATACAAGAGCTAAAAGAAGAGTCTGTAAAAGTTGAAAAAGAAAAATCAGCTGCTAAGGCCAAAGAGGATGCTTCTTTAGAAACATCTGAAACATCTGAAACATCTGAAGTGTTAGAAACAATAAAGACACAATATAAAAAGTTAAATGGGCCAAAGTTAACAGGAAAAATTATTGATCTTAAACAGTTTGAGAAAGTAAAGAAAAAACCTGAAGATAAGGCTAAAGCCCCTAACAAAAACGACGCTTCCAAAAGAAAGAGAAAAAGAATTAGTAAACCAGGAGTTGCTGGTCAAAATAATAAAAACAGAACTCCCGGAGGAGCTGCAAGACCAGGAGGAGTTGGAAGACCAAGCCCAGGAAGAGGCAGTGCTGCTCAAAGAAGACCTGTGGCTGTTAAAAGAGAGCTCACAGAAGCAGAAGTTCAAAAACAAGTTAGAGAAACATTAGAAAAACTCCAAGGAAAATCTTCCAAAGGAAAAGGAGCAAAATATAGAAGAAATAAAAGAGATGCACACAGGGAATTGTCTGATGCAGAATCTGAAGCACAAGTATTAGGGTCTAAAATTTTGAAGGTTACAGAATTTGTAACTGCAAGTGAGGTAGCTACCATGATGGAGGTGCCAGTAACTGAAATTATTTCAGCTTGTATGATGTTAGGTATGATGGTGACAATGAATCAGCGATTAGATGCTGAAACATTAAAAATTGTAGCTGAAGAATTTGATCATACCGTAGAATTTGTTGGAGCAGAAGTAGAAGAGTCAATCGAAGAAGTTATAGACAAACCAGAAGACTTAGTAAACCGTGCGCCTATTATTACAGTGATGGGTCATGTAGATCATGGAAAAACGTCTTTATTAGATTATATTAGAAAAGCAAATGTAATTGATGGAGAATCTGGAGGAATTACTCAGCATATTGGAGCTTATTCAGTAAATGTAGGTGATCAAAAAATAGCATTTTTAGATACGCCAGGTCACGAAGCTTTTACAGCGATGCGTGCTCGTGGTGCTCAAGTAACCGATTTAGTAATTATTGTAGCGGCTGCAGATGATGATGTAATGCCTCAAACAAAAGAAGCAATATCACATGCGCAAGCAGCAGGTGTACCAATTATATTTGCAATTAATAAAATTGACAAGCCAAATGCCAACCCAGACAATGTAAAAACACAATTATCTTCAATGAATTTATTAATTGAAGAATGGGGAGGTAGCATACAATCACAAGATATTTCTGCTAAAACAGGTGAAGGAATTCCTGAATTATTAGAAAAAGTATTGTTAGAAGCAGAAATTTTAGAATTAAAATCAAACCCAAACAAAAATGCTGTTGGAGCAGTAGTTGAAGCACAATTAGATAAAGGAAGAGGTTATGTAACTACAATACTAGTTCAGGCTGGAACTCTAAAAATTGGAGACTACATGTTGGCAGGTAAAAACAGTGGTAAAGTAAAAGCCATGTTTGATGATAAAGGAAACAATGTAGAGGAGGCAGGCCCTTCTTCACCAATTTCTATTTTAGGATTAGATGGCGCACCTCAAGCAGGAGATAAGTTCAATGTATTTGATGATGAAAGAGAGGCAAAACAAATTGCATCAAAAAGATCACAATTACAAAGAGAACAGTCTGTTAGAACCCAGAAAACATTAACATTAGCAGAAATAGGAAGGCGAATTGCTTTAGGGGATTTCAAAGAATTAAACATTATCTTAAAAGGAGATGTAGATGGTTCTGTAGAAGCTTTAACAGATTCTTTCCAGAAACTTTCTACGGAAGAAATACAAGTAAATATATTGCATAAAGGTGTTGGAGCAATCACAGAATCAGATGTGCTGTTAGCAACTGCATCAGATGCAATCATTGTTGGGTTTAATGTTCGTCCACAATCAAACGCTAGAGTAATAGCAGATAGAGAAGAAGTAGATATTAGAACCTATTCTATCATATATGATGCAATTAATGACCTTAAAGATGCCATGGAAGGAATGTTATCTCCAGAAATGAAAGAAGAGGTAACAGGTACTGTAGAAATTAGAGAAGTATATAAAATTTCTAAAGTTGGTAATATTGCAGGTTGTATGGTCATGAATGGTAAAATATTTAGAAATTCTAAAATTAGAATTATTCGCGATGGAATAGTTGTTCATGATGGTGTTTTATCCTCGCTAAAACGATTCAAAGACGATGTAAGAGAAGTAGCTAAAGGATATGACTGTGGGCTTCAAATAAAAAATCACAATGATATTGTAGAAGGAGACAGCGTTGAGGCGTATCAAGAAGTTGCAGTGAAGAAAAAACTGAAATAATTTATAGCCTAAAAAAGCGCCTTAATTATTGAATTAATTCAATAATTAAGGCGCTTTTTTTGTGTATTAAAAGTGTTCTTATTTGCCAAGAGGAATCACAATTGCACTCTGGTATTTTCTTTTAAAATTTAACAAAGCTCTGTCAGCTTCAAGCTTTGTTTTGTAAAATCCAACTTGTATTTTCCATTCAGGTTGCCTGTAAATAAGATGTGTTTTTGTATCAGGAAAATCAAGCTTAAATTTTGCGCTTATTTTTTTTGCTTCTACCTCAAACCCGTTGTATAACTGAATTCTAAAGCCATAACTAAACTCTTTATTAAAACTTCTTTTTTTTGAAATAAGTTCGTTAACTAGCATAGTGTCAGATTTTTCTGACTGACAAAAGACTGTTTGTGTAGTGAGAAACCCTAAAAATAAAAGACACCCTAAAAATATTGATTTTTTCATAAAAAATAATTCGTTACAAAGTTAACAACTTCATCATAAATAAATTGCAAAATAGCCTTATTTAGAACAAATATAAATTAATATTTAACAGCTCTTTAGCATTTCAAAATTTACATATATGTACTACTTTTGTGCATCTAATAAAGGTGGATATTTTAGGCCAATTTTAGTTAGAAATTATAGTAATTTGATACTAAACTAATAGTTTGTGAATATGAAAAGTGTATATGTGCACAAAAGACTAACCAACGTACTTATTAAAAGTTTTACATTTCTATTATTATTTTCTTTGAGTTTTTCTACGATGGCACAAGATTCTGTAGATGCAGCTCGCCAAAAAGAAGGGAGAACTTTGTTTAGAAGCTTGTGTGCTTCTTGCCATAAATTAGAGAAGAAACACGTAGGTCCTGCACTAGGAGGGGTTACAGAAAGAAGAGAAAACGACTGGTTAAAAGCTTGGATCAAAAACAATGCAGCTTTGAGAGCTTCTGGTGATAGAGATGCAATTGCTGTTTTTAAAGAGTACAAGGGCTCTGTAATGTCTTCTTTTGGTCAGTTGACAGACACTCAAATAGATGATATACTTTATTACACAGATGTAGGTGATCCAGTAAAAGTAGTTCCTGCTGGAAACGTTGTAGCCACTGGAGGTCAAAAAAAGGGACCAGGTTGGTTGTTATATATTTTAGCGGCGATTATTATTTGTGCTTTTTTAATTATTGCTACTTTACTTAAAACAATTAGTGAATTACAAGGAGCGCCAAAAACACCAAATTCTTTAGGTTCACTCAAAGAAGTTTGGGCTGGGATACAACAAAATACATTTTTACACGTAGTTGGAACAATTTTCTTATTATTAACTGGAGCCTATTTTGGCTTTGGCACTTTATTTAGTGTTGGAGTAGACCAAGGATATAAGCCAGTACAGCCAATTGCTTTTTCTCACAAAATACATTCGGGAGAAAACAAGATAGACTGTCAGTACTGTCACTCATCTGCTAAACATAGTAAACACTCAGGAATACCATCGGTAAATGTTTGTATGAATTGTCATATGAATATTGCAGAGGTAGCAGAAGGAACAGAAGTAGAGTACGACGGTATCATCTTGCGAAAAAACGATTTAGACAAAGAAATTCAAAAAATATATGATGCTGCTGGTTGGGATGCAGAAAATTTAGAGTACACAGGAGAAACCAAACCAATAAAATGGATTCGTATTCATAATTTACCAGATCACGTAAACTTTGTACACGCGCAACACGTAACGGTGGCAGGTATAGATTGTAAACAATGTCACGGTCCTGTAGAAGAGATGGATGAAATGTATCAATACTCACCACTAACCATGGGATGGTGTATTGATTGTCATAGGGAAACGAATGTAGATTTAAAAGGAAACCCTTATTACGAGAAAATTCACAAGCAATTGGCAGAGAAGTATGGTACTAAAGAAGTAACTATAGCTCAGTTAGGTGGAATCGAGTGTGGTAAGTGTCATCATTAATTAAATAAGAAGATAAATTCTATATAAATGGCTTCAAACAAAAAATACTGGCAAAGTGT
>CAZAIL010000126.1:0-6252 GCA_964485155.1 uncultured Flavobacterium sp. | reverse complement strand
ACTTGTAATCTATACATGAATTGATTGGTACTGGTGGCTAAATCTAAATAACTCACATCTGTTTGAACCTTTAATTTGTGACCAACAATATATTTAGATAGTCCAATAGTATATTGGTTTTCAGCTCCTTTACCAGTTACGTCACTATCCCAATCTATATTTGTATACCTTCCTGAAACTTCTAGAGTTTTAGATACTAAATACCCAGTTTGTAAATTTAATCCTTTTCCCACCTGAACTTCATCACCTGTTAAACTCCCATCAGAGTTTTTTGCAAAAGGATCTGATGCATCTCTAAGTGCATATTCGCCCATAAAAGAAAATCCGTTGTGTTTATACATGGCGTCTATAAATAGGGTTGAAATATTTGTTGAATAAAAACCAGTATCATTGGCCATATATGACCCTTGGTTACTCCTGGTTTTTACGGCATCATTGTTATAATCATATGAGAAACCAATGGCTAATTTTGGTTTTTCTTCAAACTTTAGATCGCCTCCTTTGTAATCTCCTTTACTCTTAAAATTCCCAAAAGGATATAATTCTACTCTTGCGGTATATTGATGGCCACCTAAATTTCCTGTGGTAACATTTCTACCTTCACCTTGTGCCATAGAAAGCGCTTCTTTTACAATAAAATTTTCAGAAAGTTTAAAGTGATGTCTTAATTGGAAACCCATATCTCGGTCTATCGTAAACCTACTATTTAATAAAGAGCGATCTACCTGTTGTAAATTTCCAGAAGATATAACACGTTCTCTATTTCCAGGCAACTTAGTTTGTCCAAACCAAAGAACAAAATTTCCAGAAAAATTCCATTTTACAACAGCATCTAAAATATATTTTGGTGCATCGTTTGTAAAAGAGGAGGCTTTTCCAATATCTCTATTGGATAGCCCTAATTCTAATTTGTATTTTAATTTTGTAGAATAGGCAAAACCGTCAAATTTTAAACGAGCTCTTCTTACCAGAAGAGAAGATATTGGGTTTGAGAGTCCATTGTTAATATCCCAATTTGAAGTGCCTAAAATTTGCATTCTAGCACTCATATTCATAGAAAATGAGCTGTCTTTTCCAATTAAATTAAAGAGTCCCTTTCCAAATTTCGGAGCATTTGTTTCTTGAGAACTTAGACTCACACAAACAAAAAGGGCTGTGTATAGAAACACATGATTGATTTTCATATTACATATTATTTTTTGTCACTACAAATAACTAATACTAATGTTAAATTAATGTTTCGTATATATTAAAAAACTGCCTTGGCCGAAGGCAGTTCATAAATCAATAATATTAATCGACAAAAACTAAGTATTATGATTCTAATTAATCTTTAAGATTACCCAAATATCTAGATATTGTTTGAATACATTGTTTTCAAAAAATTAAGGAATTGTTAAGTGTTCTTTTAGAGTAGACTTCATTTATAAATTAAAGCTTCGTTAAAAATTAGATAACATTTTAGTAATAACAATAAAGTATACTAAACTTTCTTTTTTTCTTGAGTTGCAATAAAGTTTTTTAAATAAAAAGGCTCAAAATAAGCAAGATCATCGGTATTGTTTACTTTGTATTTTTCGTAAGATAATTTCACCATTTCTTTGGCTGATGGGAATGCGTCTTTAATGAATACTGCATTCTTATGAAGAATGATTTCTTGACATTTTTCTGTACCATCACCCAAAAAATAAACAGTGTGATTTTGCAGTTCATCTATGAAAGAACTTTTGTCTATAATTTCAGCCTTAGTTTCTCTAATAAGGGTGAAAGATTCATCATATATAGCGGAATAAACTTCCATTCTTCGGGCATCAATCATTGGAATAATAGTCCCTTTATCAATAGGAATCGTATGTGCTAAGATTTCTAGAGAATTTATGGAAATTAATGGAATATCATTGGCAAAACATAAGCCTTTTGCAGCAGAAACACCAATGCGAAGACCGGTGTAAGAACCAGGGCCTTTTCCCACAGCAATGGCATCAATTTGATTTATCGTTAACTTGCTTTCTAATAATGCTTCTGTAATTAATGGATGAAGCATTTCCGCATGAGAATACCCACCATTATTTATCTCTTTCAAAGAAATTAATGCTCCGTTTTTAGCAATACTAACCGAACAGTTTTTAGTAGAAGTTTCTATGTTTAGGATATGGGTCAACGTTATTTTTTTTTAAAGATAAAGCTAAAAAAAATAGTCATAAAAAGTTACCATTTTATAACTTTTTATGAAATCTAATCTAGATTAAATTCTCCATAATAAAACTGTAATACCTTGGTTTTAAACACATAATCATATTTTGCTCTAATTAAAGCAGATGCTGCTCTTACCAAACGAGTTCTTACCAAATCAAAATCAAATAATGTACTAGCACCTAAATTATAACTTTCTTGTGCATTTTTAAAAGCTTCTTTTTGAGCATCTAAAGAAATTTTAGATGCTTCATAGGCTTTTGCTGCAGCTTTAGAATCTACAAATGCTTGCTCTATAGTTTGTTGTAATTGTAATTTTTCGTTTGTTAAATTAACCTGACTTATTTCTTTATTAATATATTGACGGTCAATATTTGTTTTTGATTGAGTTCTATTAAAAATAGGAATGCTAAGATTAAAAGAAAAGTTGTAACCTAAATTATCAGAAAATTGTTTAAAAAAACCATTTGATATTACTTCTTGTTCCATAGTTATGGGGTCAAAGATGGTAATTTCATCTTTTTTACCCTGTAAGTGTTGGTAGGAGGTGTTAGCCCCAAAAGAAAAATTTAGAGTGGGTCTTAAAAAGCTTTCAGCTATCTCTATATTAAAATCAGCATCTTGAATTCCTAATTCAGCATTTTTTATTTGAGGTTGACTCCTCAAAGCTTTTTGATAAACAATTTCAGAGTTATTGTAGGTTAAAGTTGCTGACGGACTGTCTATGTCTATCTTAAAAATATCAAAACCATCTGACGGAATTTGTAGTAATTGTGATAGATTTAACAATGCTAATGTTAGTATATTTTCCTGTGTCACTATGTTTTGTTGATCATTTGCAGCTGTAGACTGAGTATTTAATAAATCTCCTTTTGCAGTGATCCCTGCTTCATATCGTTGCTTTGCAGCTTGGACTTGCTTTTTACTAATTTCCGCCTGAATTCTTGCAACATCTAAATTTTCTTTGGCAAATAAAACATTAAGGTATCCATTAACTACAAATAATGAAATGTCATTTTGAATTTTTTCTAAAGTTAGTTTACTTCTTTCAACTCCTAATTGAGCCTGTTTATAGGTGTTTAAGTTTCTAAAACCATTAAAAAGGGTTGTGGATGAATTTGCGCTTAAGCTGTTTCTTCTGGAGTCTCTAGAAATTCGAGAACCATCAATTCCTAAGAAGGATCCAAAGTTAAACCCCTGAGATGCAGAGCCATTCAAGTTCGGCAAAAAATTTCCTTTGGCATTTTTTACATTAAGTTCTGCGAGTTCTAATATTAATATATTTTGTTTAACAGAGATGTTATTTTCTAGGGCGTGATTAACACATTCTTTTAATGTCCATTTTTTTTGAGAAAAAGATACGGACACAGATAAGATAGCTATAATTAGTAAAATTTTTATTTTCATTTCAGATAGGTTGTTAACTGTATAGTGCAATACAATTTTTTATAATGTATGTTATAATTAAATTTTAAAGATCTACCATAAGACGATTAAAATTAGAATTTGTTACAAAGATTGGCTCTTATTGAAATCTTAATTTTTGACCCTTTTTTTATTCTTATAAATAAAATAGAATAAAACACCAACCAAGATATATGGGAATACCATGAGATAGGTGATTCCATCATTTATTCCCTCCGCCATTGTAACATCACCATTTTCAACTACAGCTTTACACATCGCGCATTGTGAATACATAGATGTTGAATTCAGAAGCAAGAATAGCATTACTAAAAAAGAGCTTATATGTTTAGACATAGTAAGGTGATATCATAAGGTATACAATTACTCCTGTTACAGCAACATACAACCAAATAGGAAAGGTAACTTTAGCGATTTTTCTATGTTCAGAAAATTTGCCCAATTTAGCTCTCATTAAGGTAACCAATACAAAAGGTATTACAATTACAGAAAGTATTATATGAGTTATTAAAATAAAATAATAGAGATATTTTATAAATCCTTCACCTCTAAAGGTCGTAGAGTCTGATGTCATATGGTAGGCAACATACATGACAAGAAAAAGAACTGAGCAGATAACAGCAAGTGTATTTAATCTTTCATGTAGTGCTTTTTTACCATTTTTAATTGCAATCATTGCGGCAATTAATAAAACAGCAGTAATTCCGTTTACAGTAGCATATATAGGAGGCAAAAACCGAAGAGGTTCTACATCAAACCCTAATTTTCTTAAATTTATTCCAAATAAAGCTGCTACGGCCACAGGAATTATAATTGATAAAATGGTGATTACTCGTTTATATTTTTTCTCTTTTAGTTCAATTGTACTCATTCAATAAAATTTTAATGTCTTCTTTTAATTCATTTATTTGGTCTGGAAAACCACCATCTTCAATAGCTCTGTAATATAATATTGGATTTCCTTGGTTGTCTTTCCTAGACCTAATAGTTCCGGTTTTATCAACTAAAGCAAATAGACCAGAATGCTCAAAACCACCGTGTTCAACCTTGTTATCTACTCCAGCATATAATTTAAACCCATTGTTTGATAAATTAAAAACAGTTTCCTCTGATTTTCCAGATAATAAATGCCAATTTTTATGGGTAATGCCATTAGAAATAGCATATTTTTTTAAAATTTCTTGACTATCAATGGCAGGTGTTATAGAGATTGAAGCTATTCCTATATTTGAATTATCTGTAAATTCTTTCTGAATAAGAAGCATTTTCTGATTCATAATAGGACAAATACTAGGGCAAGTCGTAAAGAAAAATTCTACAACATATACTTTCCCTTTATAAGTCTCATTGTTGATGACGTTGCCATCTTGATTTGTAAATTCAAAAGAAGGTACTTTATTGTAAACAAACAGGTTATTGCTCGTTAGTTCCTTGACGTCATTTTTTTTATTAAGTCTGTTACTATCTATTATTGTTTCATTAGAAATTCTATCATCAAGATTTCTGACGACATAAATACCAAAAATTAGTATGACAAATGAGATCCCTATGTATGAATTCTTTTTGCTCATAATAGTTAGTTTTTTCTAACTGCTTTATTTTTATTTTTAAATGCTGCTCTATACTCATAGAGCAATACTTTTATATCATCTTCCATTTTATTATTCAATTCTGCAACAGATTCAATATTATAGCCATATAGTATCTGTTTTTCGTCATCACCATCTTTATCTCTTCCTCTAAGACTTAGCTTTTTGTCTATGAGGTATACTTTTTTAGAATACAATGAAGTATTTAAAATATCTTTCGTTTTGAGGTTCGCATGTAATTCCGAAATCGTTTCTCTGTCCATAGAAATAAAATTCCATTTATACATGTCTGTAAAAGTACCTAAATCTGAACTTAATTTTTCCACATCCGTTACTGATGCTTCTGGATATATAGCAATTATTTGAAAAGGTCTGTATCCATAAAATTCTTTATAAATTTTTTGATTCAGATTAAAAAAACCTCCTTTTTTAGCCTCTATATCATTTCCTAAGAAACATAAAATGGTTACATGGTCTTGCATAGAGATGGTATCCTCTATGGCATCTAAAGAAACATTGTATGTTAATGTAGAGAGTCTTTTGAAGTTGTTGATTCCGGTAGATAGTAGTAGGAAGAATAACAAAGGAAAGACAAACAGTGCTATTAGTACAAATCGTTTCTTAGTAATTTTCATATTTAGTGATAAAAAAAGGCGGTTAAAAACCACCTTGATTAAATTTTGTTACCAACGCACTAAAGGCGCTAGTGTGCTATATAAATAGTCTCCTTCTATTAGTAGCAGTGTGACTAGATAAATGATTAGGAATACAGCAGTCCAAACAACAGCTCTTCTAAACCAAGTTTTTTCACCTTCCATGTGCATGAAAGACCAAGTAATGCCATAAGCTTTAGCCAGAGTTAATATTATAAAAATCCAATTTAATGGGCTTGTTCCTAAAAAATTAGTGAGATGTAAAACACCTGGCTTATAAATACCTAGTATAACTTCAACAATTGTAATTGCTGATAATATCCAAAATACATTCCAAATTCTTTTTGTATGTGATTGTGCGTGTGCCATGTATAATAATATTTAAAAATTAA
>CAZAIL010000125.1:0-6262 GCA_964485155.1 uncultured Flavobacterium sp. | reverse complement strand
TACACAATTTCTTTTATCTGTCTTTTATTATGTTTTTCTATTTGTAAAAGTCAACGATTAAAAACACCCACCTTAAGCCCTTTGAGTGAAATCTCACAAGAAATAGGACTTACTAAAATTAGTTTAGAATATTCTAGGCCCTCAGCTAAGGGAAGAAAAGTATATGGAAATCTAGTGCCCTATAATACCATTTGGCGAACAGGAGCAAATGCATCTACTAAAATAACCCTCTTTGAAACTGCCAAAATTGGCGGACAGTCAATTCTTCCTGGCACTTATGCAATCTATACCATTCCTGATGAAGATCTTTGGACAATTATTATTCATTCAAACACAACCCTACGAAGTATTGCTGGAGATGCTTACAAGTCAGCTGATGATGTGTTTAGGTTTAAAGTAAAACCCATAAAAACAACTAACTATGTAGAAAGCTTTACCATGCAATTTGCAGCACTCACATCAGACTCTTTAGAGCTTCAACTTGTTTGGGAAAACACCTTAATTTCAATTCCTATGAAGCTAGAAGTAGCCAGCCAAATTGAGCAACAAATGACTGAATTTATAAAAACTCCAGAAAGCATTCCTCATAGAACCTATTTTGAAGCAGCTCAATACTACAGCAATAATGGTAAAGATTTAAATGAAGCACTTGACTTTATTGATAAAGCACTTGAAAAAAGTCCTGAAAACTTTCGTTACGGTTTACTAAAAGCAAAAATACAAGCCAAAAATAATGATAGAAAAGGGGCTTTAATAACTATTAAAAGTGCAAATCGATGGGCGAAGAGTAAAAAAAATGATAATTATATTGAACAGACAAACTTATTTTGGCAATCTCTATTAACTAAAAAATGACCTTAGACCTCTTTCAAATAGACGCATTTACAAATACTGTTTTTAGTGGAAATCCGGCCTGTGTTGTTCCTTTAACCTCATGGCTTCCTGATGAAATCTTATTAAAAATTACACAAGAAAATGCCGTTGCTGAAACTGCCTTTTTTGTTCCAAAAGGAGATAAATTTCATTTGCGATGGTTTACACCAGAAATTGAAATGGATTTATGCGGGCACGCAACCTTAGCAACTGCACATTGCTTAAAAACAATTTTAGACTATCCTGCAAACAACATCGTTTTTGAAACGGTAAGCGGAGATCTAACTGTTTGTGTAAAAGATGATTTTTATTTTTTAAATTTCCCATCAAGAATGCCTATTGCTTCAAAACTTCCAGAAATCATTGAAAAATCATTAAATATATCTCCAAAAGAGGTGTATAAGTCAAGAGATTATGTCTTGGTGTATGATACTGAAGAAGAAATAAAAAACATTAAAATTAACAGGCAGTTATTTGACCAAATAAACCTTGATACGGGCGGTGTAATTGTTACCTCAAAAGGGACTACCTGCGATTTTGTATCACGTTTTTTTACCCCACAGGCATCTATTTTAGAAGATCCCGTAACAGGCTCTGCTCATTGTTCTCTAATTCCTTTTTGGGCAAAGAAACTTCATAAAAAAGAACTCACTGCACTACAACTCTCCAAAAGAAGAGGCACATTAAATTGCGTAGATAAAAACGATAGAGTTATTATTAGTGGTCAGGCAAGAACCTATTCTATAGGATCTATATCAATTGAATAATATTGATAGCTTTAACTGTATTTCACCTTACGAATTGCACGCATGGCTTCTTTGTATTTTATATAGGTAGTTTTATCTTCTATCTTTTTAATATAGTCTTTTGCTTTTTTGAGCTTCGCTACAGCGTCTACATAACCATGTAAAAAACAGAGTAAGCAATTTTTGGGGAGTCTTGGCACATCGTCATATTCTAATACAGAAAGAGGTACTCCTTTTTCAATTTTTGAAATAATAGTGGTTGTGTTTTGATAAATATGCTGAATCATGACATCATCAAACTGTGGTGATTCAAATAAAAACTCTGTAACAATATCATGTTTTCCGTTTTCTTTAAAATTGATGATTGTTTTTTCTAAAGGATAGTATTTTTCTTGAGCATCCAACCCTAGTAGTATATATTCTGTAATGATAAAAGAGTTTTTATTGTAACTTATTTGTACCTCATCTAGCGATGAAAAAAACAATCGAACTTGTTCATTAATTAATTCAATATCTACACGAGTAAAAAATTCTTCCCCGTCAATATGCTTCTTTTCTCCTGCCCAACACAACACAAATTGCTCATTAAAAACCTTATATTGAGGGTTATATTCTGGCCTGTGATTATTAAAAAAATCAAAAACTCCAGCAAGTGTTAATTCTATATTGTTATTGGCATTTTTTTCTATAGCTTCAACAATCGTTTTATTTGTATCTCTTAACTCAAAATTCTTGGAGGCTGGCATAGAATTACTTCCTCTCCTATAGAAAATAGTTTCTCTTCTATATTTCCATGCATTTTTAAGTAGTGAGGTAATGTGGCTGTTTGAATGTATTGTTACTAGGCCAATAACCTTGTGTCTGGGTAAGCTGGGAAACGGAACGTTTTCATATGCTATTTTAGGCGGATTTTCCAGATAAGCATTCACCAGATTTTGTATTTTACTGTCATCGTAAAAATCAACTCCAACAATCTTATTTTCCTCGTCTTCAATACCTATGATAATATAGGAGTTGTTTTTCGGATTAGAATTGGATAGCGCACAGAGATGTTTTAAAAATTTAGCCTTGCCTTCTTTTCCTGTAAGGGATAGTTTCATCTTTTTATCATAAAAACTATTCTCGTCATTATGACTGAGTAAATTTTTAATTAAAAGACGTTTATTAATCATTGTTACGGAACTTTATGACCCTGACATTCTACCAATAAAGTAAACCAATCTTCTAAGTCTAACTCAATATCTAATGCTTTTACTGCATTTTGTAGTCGAACTTTTGATGTTGTTCCAACAACTGGTATCACTCCTGAGGGATGTTTTAAAATCCAAGATAGTAACAATTGATCTTCTGTTACATTGTATTTTTTAGTGAACGTATCCAATACTTTTTTAATCCTAGTGTTTGTTTGATTTGCTTCTTTGAAAAAACTTCCCAATGGACTCCAAGACATTGGTTGTATCTCTTTTTGTAGTAGTTGATCTAAAACTCCATTGTGCATTGCCGAATGTTCTGTAAGGGAAAATTCTATTTGATTTACAGAAACAGCGGTCTTATTGTTTAGTAAACTAAGCTGCGAAGGACTAAAGTTAGAGACACCAAAGTCTAAAATTTTTCCACTTTCTTTTAATACAGAAACTGCTGCTGCTATTTCATTTGGATGCATTAATGGACTAGGCCTGTGCAACAATAACAGATCTAAATAGGGTGTATGTAAGTCTTTTAGTGATTTTTCTACACTCCAAATAATATATTCTTTAGAATAGTTATAGTGTTTTATAGCATTGTCTCTAGTCCCTCCGTCATGTTGAATTCCACATTTAGAAATTAGTTGAATAGATTCTCTTTCAATACCACTTTTAGCAAAAGCTTTTCCAAATTCGTGCTCTGTGGTATATTCGCCATAAATATCTGCATGATCAAAAGTAGTAATATCTGCCTCTAAGCTGGTATTTATTTGAGTAATCATTTCTTGAGTAGAAAATTGTCTTCCCCATGCTCCCCAAGACATACAGCCCGCTATAATTTTAGAATATGTACTCATTTATTTTTTATTAATGATGGTTGCGCTTGCTTGTGCTGATGGAAACACAACCAAATCTTCAATATTTATATGATAAGGTCTGGTAATTACAAAATGAATAATCTCTGCAATATCTTCTGGCTGTAGCGCTTTATAGCCTTGGTATACTTTTTTTGCTCTTTCTGTATCACCTTTAAAGCGAACATCTGAAAATGCTGTTTCTACCAACCCAGGGTGTATAGCGCTTACCCGAATATTGTATTGATTTAAGTCCATTCGCATTCCTTTATTAATAGCCTCTACGGCTGACTTAGACGCACAATAAACATTTCCATTCGGATAGACTTCTTTACCCGCAGTAGAACCTATATTAACAATAAAACCGCTGTTTCTTTCAATCATTTTGGGTAAGATTGCTCTAGATACATATAGTAGTCCTTTTACATTAATATCTAACATTGCATCCCAGTCATTAATATCACCTTCTTGTATTGAACTTAGCCCATGAGCATTCCCCGCATTATTAATTAGCACATCAATCTCTCTAAAATTTTCAGGAAGACTTTTTATTGCAGAAAAAACAGCCTCTTTGTCTCTTACGTCAAACTGTAAAGTAGTAATGGCTGTTTGTTTGCCAAGAGTTTGTTTTAATTCTTTTAATCGATCCTCTTTTCTGCCACAAAGAATTAATCTATAGCTGTGTTTTGCTAAAAATTCTGCAGTTGCTTTTCCTATTCCTGAGGTAGCTCCTGTAATAAATACAGTTAAATCCATGAATTTGTTTTGGATTAAAGATAACAGATTTTCATGAGATGTACCATTACAACTATTTTAGAAATACTAATTTTTGGGCAGAAAAAAACCGCTCTACCTCTAGAGCGGCATCCTTCTTGTTGGTTATATAGAACAACCACCCAAGAATCAACTAACCAAAACGTTGTTATTGCTTACTTTTTTGTTTTTTCTTTCTTATTACTTTAGTTCGTTTTCTTCCTTCCTTACTTACAATAGTTTTCGATTTTTTTTCACCTCTTAGGAGTTGAATAAACCCTCTTCCTGTAAACTCATAGGTTGTTTCTGAACTAAGGTGAAACAATTCTATTCTTTGATCATTGACAACTGTTAATTCAAATTCTTCGACATCTCCACCATTATAGCGAAGTGTAAGTATTTTTAAATTATCAAGTCCTAGAACATCAAAGACCTCATAATCACCTGTGAAATCCCATAATAAATTATCAATATTTGTGCCAAACGAATCATGAGAAGAATAAAATGTTGTGTTATTTTCTGGTGTAAATTGTAAATAATGTTCGCTATCAAATGGGTTTGGATTCCCTGCTATGCTAATTGCTGTTCTCTCCCAAGCAGTATATTCTTGTAAAAAATATTCTATATTATCATAAAACAACATATCGTAATCAAATTCATCTGTCTGATAACCAACAAGAACATAACTTACATTTTGTACTGTATCATATATTCTTATTTCATTTAAAGATAGCTGAACAACCTCAAAGTCATGTCTTCCGTCTATGTCGTGAAATGTTTCTAGATAGGTGCCAAAAGTATCATAATTTCCTACCTGAATACCAAGACCGTTTCCTGTAAAACCAACATCTACAATATTATTGTTGGCGTACATAGTACCATTGACAAAAGACAAGGTAAAAGCAATTGATACAAAAGGAACATCGCCATTACCAGATGTTCTATGAATATCTACATACCACAGATCATAACTAGACATTAATTGGCCTAAAGAAATGGAGTTGTCTAAGGTGTCATCTGTAACTATACAAGAGCTAAAAAAAGTAGCACTTACAAACAAAGCTAAAAGTAATTTGAAGGTTTTCATGAGGTTTTTTTTATTGGTTATATGGTACTGTTTTCAAATTGCGTGCCAAAAATAAAAAATGTGTTACAAATCTTGAAAAAAAGTGCCAATAGTTCTCTGTACCAAAAAAGAGTGCATCTTTTAGATACACTCTTTCTTACAATATAAAAAAATTTAATTTTTTAATGCTTCTGCACCACCTACAATTTCCAAAATTTCGTTAGTAATTGCTGCTTGTCGAGCCTTGTTATACGTTAGCTTTAGATCGTCCCGTAATTCAGTAGCATTGTCTGTTGCTTTGTGCATTGCAGTCATTCTAGCCCCGTGTTCTGCGGCAAAACTATCTCTTACAGATTTGTATAATTGTGTCTTTAATGATTTAGGAATCAACTCTAAGACAATCTTTTCTTTAGATGGTTCAAAAATATAATCAGCATTTGCATTTGCGTCTCCTTCTACAGGCTTAATAGGCAAAAATTGCTCTACTTGCGGAATTTGTGTTGCTGCATTTTTAAATCTATTGTAAATGATTTCTATTTTATCATAGGTTCCATCTACGTATAAATGCATGATTTTTTCTGCAACTTCAGCAACCTTATCAAAAGTTAGGTCATCATAAATATCATTTCTAGTATCTATAACAGGATATGTTTTTGATAAAATATCATTCCCTTTTTTACCAATTGTTAGCAGATCTACATGAACGTCTTGATAGTTTGCTGTAATGTTTTGAACTGTTTCTTTGATTACAGAAGAATTAAATCCACCACACAAACCTCTATTTGA
>CAZAIL010000124.1:0-6296 GCA_964485155.1 uncultured Flavobacterium sp. | reverse complement strand
TACCAAGTGAAGAAATTGAATTAATGATTGATGAATCTTTAATTGACCTTACTTCAGCGGAAGAAAAAGATGATTTATTTTCTCAAACAGAAGAGACTACAGAAGAGATGGCAGGAGAAACGTTAGAAGAAACAGATAAAACCAATACAATAGATGCTTCACATTCATTGGAGGAAGAATTGAAAGACACAATTGCTGCAGATGTAGTTGCAGATTTATTTGAAAATGCACCTAAAAAATCATTAAATGACACCTTGCAAGGTGATATTCAAATAGGCTTAAATGACAGAATTGCATTTGTGAAAAATTTGTTTGATGGAAGCCAAGAAGATTTTAACCGAGTAGTTTCTCAGTTAAATTCATTTAAAACCGAAAAAGAAGCAAGAAAGTTCATTAATAAAATGATAAAACCAGATTATGACTGGACGAATAAAGAAGCTATTGAAGAACGTTTTATGGCTATTGTAGAACGTAAATTTTTATAAACTTAGAATTTGATAGCATGATAACAAGCTCGTTGGCTTACTGTCAAATTCTCATTAATACAGAATCCCGTCTTTAGGGGAGAACAACATGAAAATAGAAGTTTCTAACGGAGAAATCATTGATAAATACACTATTTTAGAAATTAAACTTTCTAAAATTAAAGATTCCAAAAAAATCATCAACATTCAACACGAATACAAGACATTAACTCCAGATGTTGACAGTATTTA
The DNA here is from genome assembly GCA_964485155.1 of uncultured Flavobacterium sp. Lineage (GTDB taxonomy): Bacteria > Bacteroidota > Bacteroidia > Flavobacteriales > Flavobacteriaceae > Polaribacter. The sequence continues at coordinate 5,580 of CAZAIL010000124.1, read as the reverse complement.
TGAGGACTGTAAAGACAACGATCAATTAAAAAAACTTCATCTTGATTTGTTGGAAGTAAATAAGAAGTTGTGGAAAATTGAAGATGATATTAGAGAATGTGAACGAGCAAGTAATTTTGGTCAAATTTTTATAGATTTGGCTCGAGCAGTTTATTATGTAAATGATAATCGTTCTGATGTAAAAAAGGAAATTAATATCTTCACAGGATCAGATTTAGTTGAAGAAAAATCTTACGAGGAATATAAAAAGAACTAACATGAAGTGTAGACTTTCATTTATACTAGTATTAATTTTTTTATCAGGTTGTAAATCTATAGTTGAAACTCAGCGTTTTCAATTAGAAAATTCGCCAGAAAAACCAGATTATAATCTCACATCCTCTTGGGCAGTTCTTCCAGTCAAATACACCTCAGCATTTCAAGAATATGCCTCCAAAGAAATAGATACATTGCAAGCAGATGTCTTTTATGTTTATCCTACTTTAAATTTAGAAAAAGAAGACATGCGATGGAATGTTCCTATTGATGATACCATACAGAATAAAAAAGTAATACAAAAAGCAGTTTTAATGCAAGCATCTGCCTTGGCTGTTTCAGGTAAGGTTTACACCCCTTTTTATCGGCAGGCACATATCCGTTCGTATAAAATGTATAATGAAGGTGGTAAAGAAGCACTAGAATTAGCCTATGAAGATGTGAAGAATTCTTTTGAAGTTTATTTAGAAAAATACAATATAGGAAGACCTATCATTATGCTAAGTCATAGCCAAGGAACCACCCACACAATAAGATTACTTGCTGATTTTTTTGATGGAAAAGAGCTGCAGAAAAAATTAGTAGCAGCGTATATTCCTGGAATGCGAATACAACCAAATCAGTTTAAAACGATTCAACCTATGACAAAACCAACTGAGACTGGTGGTTTTGTTTCTTGGAATACATTCAAAAAAGGACACTATCCCAAAAATGATAAACATTGGTATGACGGAGGTGTAACCAGCAATCCAATTACTTGGGATACATCCAAAACATCAACTTTAGAACAACACAAAGGATTCTTATACACAAATAAGAACATCTACCAAAAAGCGCTTACAGTAGAAATTACTGATGGATTGGTTTGGTCTAGCAACCCCAAGTTTCCAATGCGTCTTTTTATGTCACTGATAAAAAACTATCATGCAGGAGATATGAATTTATTTTGGCAAGATATTAGAGAAAATTCAGTTTTAAGATTGAAAACATATTTAAGAAATAATTAACTAATATCTTCTTTCAAACGATCTATTACTTTTTTGCTATTTCCAACAAAAATATTATTTTCTACTATAAAAACAGGGCGTTTTAAAAAAGTATATTCATCCAATATAAATTGTCTGTACTCTTTTTCAGTAATAAGCTCACTTTTTAATCCCATAGATTTATATTTTTTAGCGCGTTTGTTAAACAGTGCTTCATAACTGTTTGAAAAAGAATACATTTCCTCTAATTGAGAAACTGTTACAGGATTGGCTTTAATTTCTTGTCTCTCAAAACCATCTAAATTTACTTCTTTTAAAATTCTACGGCAGGTGTCACAAGTTTGTAAAAAATATACTTTCTTCATTTATAAGAATTATCTTTGATAAAATTACATTAAAAAAATGAAGATACAATTCGATATTTTAACAAAAACGAGAGCAATAGTTTTACATTATATAGACGGATTAACTTTAGAACAACTACATGTTATTCCAGAAGGATTTAATAATAATATTGCTTGGAACATAGCGCATTTAGTAGTTACTCAACAATTGTTACATTATAGTCTTTCTGGTAAAGATTGTTTAGTCTCAGATGAATTAATTGCTGCCTATAAGAAAGGAACAAAACCTACAAGTCAATTTATACAAGAAGAATTTGATGAAGTTTTAGAGTTGTTTAATGGCCTGCCTAATACCTTAGAAGAAGATTATGAGGCAGGTATATTTACAGGATATAATGAATACAAAACAAGTACAGGCTTTGTGATTGATTCTATGGAGAAAGCTCTTATTTTTAATAATTTTCACGAATCGCTTCATTTAGGAGTTATTATGTCATTAAAAAAACTTGTTTAATTAGATAATTTATTGATTAACAGCGACTTTTTTAGTTCTTATGCCAATCGCTTTTGTTTGTATTAATAGAAAAGTTAACTGAGCTTCGATTCTATTGGATTACTAATTAGAAACTTAAAAATACATACCTTTAATAACTAACAAACCGCAATAGTTAGTTTTATAAATAAGTTACTCGTTAGAATTTTATTTTTATAACTTCATTTAACAACCAATTAGCTCTCACTTCTTGTATTTCAGAAAAATATTCTACTGGTTCAGGTTGTTGTTTTTGTAAATAACTTCCAGTATCCCATTTACCATTGTTGTTAGTGTCGTAAATAATTCTAATCTTATATTTTTTGGGAGTTAAGTACTTAAAAGATATTGTTTCGCTGTTAGATGTTATTTCTTGTGCAACGGTTTTATCATTAGTCTCTATTAATTGAATGATAACAGGAGTCATTTTAGGGTTTTGAATAACTAGTACTATTTCTCCGTAATCCTCAAGACTTCTTGTTCTAAATCGATACTTTATAGTATCATTACTAGTTTTAAAAATATCAATTAAAGCATCTGGATACAAATTTAAGTTATAGGATGTTTTGAATTTTTTCTCAAAAATAAAACCAAATTTGCTTTCTTTTTTTGAAATGAATGGCGAGAAAGGAATGCTTATCGAATCAGCATCAACAAAATTAATTTTTGAAATATCTAACTTTACAATAGGATTATTTGTTGCGAAAAATAAGGTGTCATTATAATCTAGTACTCCTGAAGTTAGTTTTTTGATTTCTAATGAATCTATTTTTTTCTTTCTTAATTTTACAATAACTGTATCTATACTACTATTGTTGTTACTAACTTTAAAAATTAAAGAATCTTTTTCTATAGGTGAGTGCCAAAGATTTAAGGTGTCTTTTCCTTTTTCAGGAAAAATGATTGTTTGAAAATCATCTGGAACTGAAGAGAGTGTTTCTATTTTTAGATTAGAGGTTTTTCCTTCGTATCCAAAAATAAGTTGCCCTTTTCGCAGCTCTTTTCCGCGTTTAAATATGTAGGGTAATTCTTCTTTAAAGATGGAGACTACACTCACAACAATACTATCTCTAGGAAGTGAAATAGTATCTTTTAAAAAACCAATTTCATCAGTTTTAGGATTAAAAACATAATCACTTCTAAGATCCTTTAAAGCAACCAAAAGATAATTTCCTTTTCTAAGATTTGAAAATTTATAATTAGATGAGTCTAAAGTACTTGTTACATAATCTGGTTTTCTTTTATAGACGGCAGAGTCAGTATAAGAGCTATCTAACCTATATAATAATAGCTTTATATTTTCAATATTTTCTGATTTAAAAGAGTTTTTAACATTGCCTTCTAAAGTCAAAGAGTCTATATATTTTCCTGTTGAAAACACGTATTTAAAACGTTCTAGTATGTTAGATTCATTATTGTCTTGCACACTATTTCCGAAATCAAAAATATAAGTAGAGTTTGCTAATAGGGTGTCTAAAATTTTGATATTTATATATTTACTTGGGCTTCCTTGAGGGGAAATTAAGGAAGGGTTATTTGGGTTTAAAGGTGGGGAAATAATGAGTTGTTTGTTAATGTCTTTTAACTTTATATACTCATCAAAGTAGATGTTTATTTCATCCTTATCGAAATTAATACTTTCGTAAGGTGGATCTGCAGTAACAAATAATGGAGCATCCTCATCTTTAGGACCACCACTTGGTCTTCCTTTTTTTGCACATTGCGAAAAAGATAAAACAAGAACTATTAAAAAAAGAGATTGTATTTTTTTCAACTCAGGTATTTTACTACAAATAAACAATATATTTTTTGGAATATAATGTCAGAGTTTTGTTAATTTTTACTCAGTTAATGCGATTGTTACAATACTAATTTTAATATCTTCAGCTTTTATTAATTGTTTACAGCAAGCCTCAAGGGTAGCGCCAGTAGTGACTACATCATCAATTAAAAGAACGTGTTTATTTTTTAATAGTACGGTTTCTGTAATACTAAAATTATTCATGAGGTTTTTAAATCGTTCTACTCTGTTTTTAAAAGTTTGGGTTTTTGTATCGGAATTTCTTATTAATACATCTTCAAGATATTCAATATTTAAAATAGTACTTAAACTTTTTCCAAATTTAGTCAATTGGTTATAGCCTCTTTTTCTTAATTTTTTTTTGTGAAGGGGCACTGGGATGATATAGTCTATTTCTCCAAATAAAGACGACTCTAGTAGCTTCTGACCGAACCACTTTCCTAAAAAAGTGCCAACATCTTGATTGTTTTTATATTTTAATTGATGAAGAATTTTTTTTACTTTTCCTTTGGGATGATAATATAAAAAAGACGCTCCTTTTTCAATAAGGACTCTTCCATCTAGAGTTTGAGATAATAGGTTAGTTGTGAAGTCACCATTATCTATAAAAGGTAAATCATACCTACATTCTATACACATTGTTTTTTCTTGATCTAATAAATGTTGATCACAGCAAATACAAATAGATGGATAAAAGAGATTAAAAATATTTTTTAAACTTTTCATTTCCTCAGCGTTTTTTAGTGAAGATAAGAAAAAACAATAAATTCATTCTACAGTATTCTATAAAGTAGGATTAATTTTTTATTGAAAAATTTCTTTATTACCGTATCTTTACCAACATTATGGCACAACAAGATGATCAGTTTAAAAAGGTAATTTCCCATGCAAAAGAATACGGTTATATTTTTCAATCTAGTGAAATTTATGATGGCTTAAGTGCGGTGTATGATTACGCTCAAAACGGAGTAGAGTTAAAGAAAAATATTAGAGATTATTGGTGGAAAGCAATGGTGCAAATGCATCAAAATATCGTAGGCTTAGATGCTTCAATATTAATGCATCCAACCACCTGGAAAGCTTCAGGACATGTAGATGCTTTTAACGATCCTCTGATAGATAACAAAGATTCAAAAAAAAGATACAGAGCAGATGTATTAATTGAAGACTACTGCGCTAAAATAGAAGGAAAAATAAACAAAGAAGTAGCCAAAGCGGTTAAACGTTTTGGAGATGCATTTAATAAAGAAGAGTTTTTATCTACCAACGGGAGAGTAGTAGGATATCAAGAAAAAATTAAAACAATTCTTTCTAGAATGGGAGCATCTTTAGAAAATGAAGATCTAGCCGACGTAAAAGCTTTGATAGAAGAATTAGAAATTGCAGATCCGTTAACAGGGTCTAAAAACTGGACAGATGTAAAACAATTCAACTTAATGTTTGGTACCCAGTTAGGTGCCTCTGCAGAGAGTTCTATGAAAGTATATTTACGTCCAGAAACAGCGCAAGGAATTTTTGTAAACTTTTTAAATGTTCAAAAAACAGGGAGAATGAAAATCCCTTTTGGGATAGCACAAACTGGTAAGGCATTTAGAAATGAAATTGTAGCAAGGCAATTTATTTTTAGAATGCGTGAGTTTGAACAAATGGAAATGCAGTTTT